>CAJXIQ010000207.1 GCA_913054375.1 uncultured Bacteroidota bacterium | reverse complement strand
ACGCCTGGCGTACGCCCTTAAAAAGAGGTGTATTGTGGAGCTATGGCCCCTTGATGATTTCAGAAACTAAAGAAACCGTTCCCAAGCTATTTAAAAACAACAACTATCAAACGGCTGTAATAGGGAAATGGCATTTGGGGTTAGATTGGGTACTAAAAAATCCGTTTGACAGCACTCAAGTGAATCGAAACAAACAGGGACTCATTATAGATTATAATCAAAATCAAATTGATTTTTACGCATTTTCTTTTGAAGTTCTGCAGCCTCATCTTTATCAAAGGTTTGTTGTGCTTTCTCCACAAAAGAGACTATATCCCCCATACCTAAAATACGATTTGCCATACGATCGGGATGAAAGACATCTAAGGCATCCATCTTTTCGCCGGTACTTACATACTTTATCGGTTTGTTTACGACCGTTTTTATCGATATTGCTGCACCACCACGTGTATCACCGTCAAGTTTGGTGAGTACCACTCCATCAAAATCTAACTTGTCATTGAATGCTTTAGCTGTATTTACAGCATCCTGCCCCGTCATAGCATCTACCACAAAGAGGATCTCCTGTGGATCTAATTCTTGCTTTAGATTCCCTATTTCGGTCATCATCTTCTCGTCTACACTCAGTCTCCCTGCAGTATCAATTATGACTACATTGTGCTGATTGTCCTTGGCGTTCTTTATAGCATCACGAGCAATGCTTACGGGGTTTTTATTCTCTTCATTCGCAAATACGGGTACTTTTACTTGCTCTCCGAGTACTTTTATCTGATTGATAGCCGCTGGTCTATATACGTCACAAGCGACCAATAACGGGCTTCTTCCCTTTGATTTTAAGTGCGCTGCTAGCTTACCGGAAAATGTAGTCTTACCTGATCCTTGTAATCCTGCAATAAGTATTACTGTTGGGTTACCCGCAAGATCTAAGGGTTGTGTTACTCCACCTAGAAGCTCTTTTAGCTCATCGTTTACTATTTTAGTCATCAATTGACCGGGAGAAACGCTTGTTAGAACATTTTGTCCTATTGCTTTTTCCTTGATAGTATTGGTGAAGTCTTTTGCTATTTTATAGCTTACATCTGCATCTACCAGTGCTCTTCTTATTTCTTTTACAGTTTCTGCTATATTGAGTTCTGTGAGCGTGGCGTGCCCTTTGAGGGTTTGAAAGGCTTTGTCTAACCTATTGGATAAATTTTCGAACATATGTATAGTGGTATTTAGCTGCAAAAATACCATAAATCAAAGGCCACCAAAATACTTTAATCACCTTTAGTAAAATAGAGTCAACATCCCGATTTATCAAAACTAGGATAGAAGAATCATATTCTAAGATACGAAAGTTGGAAATTGTATTCTTCTCGACCTCTAATTCTCACAATATCCTATAAACTGATGGTTTAAAGGAAGAATAGGCTATCCCCATTTTTTTTATTTTACACCAAAAATTATACATATTTTTGTCTCTAGTTTATGAATAAAACACCACTATTACTCTTCATTGTGCTGCTTCTTTTAGCTGCGTGTAGCAATAGAAGTCAACAGTTACAGGAGAATGTCGCTTTGTATGAACAAGGGTTACAAAACAAAGATGCCACAACGATTAAGTTAGCCCTAAATCAATTACTACTTTTGGATTCTTCGAATACGGATTATATGGATTCATTGTCTAGGATATATATGAGAAATGGCAATTTTGACGCAGGTATACGCTATGCCGAGATGGTATATACTGCAGGTAAAGCGGGATCTAAACTAAAAGAAAATATGGCATTGGCTTACCAACAAACGGGTGAGACAGAAAAGGCTGAGAAGTTTATCAACAACCTATTGGAAGAAACGCGAGACTATAAGTACTTGTATCAAAAACTGGTTATCCAATATGAAAACGGCAACCAACCCATGTTTGATAGTTTGAGTGCAACTATTCTTGTTCAAGTTGAAACAGATTCTATTGTGGCGGCCACGATGGTACCTATGCCTGGCCCAGTGTCTGGTGTACAACAACTTGTACCCATAAAAGCAGCAACTCTTTTCATTCTTTCTTGCCCTCTATCT
>CAJXIQ010000206.1 GCA_913054375.1 uncultured Bacteroidota bacterium | reverse complement strand
ATAATCTACCGCATATCCCCCCACCTACTATTAGACAATCAATTTTTTGCATTCGTAAGTGCGAAGATACTATGCTAATAATTTATGTTATTTGCAACATGAAAAAATACATGGTAGTTACCCTACTTGCACTTGTTGTATTGGGCTGTAAAGATGAATTCAATCTCCCCCTTTACGACAGCTACTTGGATAGCACACCACCAACTATTACAATTATTTCTCCAGCAGAAAATGCGACATTTTCCGGAGATACAGCAGTGCTACTAAGCTATGAGCTAAAAGATGATTATAAATTGAAGTCGTTCAATATTCGAATAATACCAAGTGATATTAACCTGCCTGAATTTAAAGATAGTGTAGCCATAGACAGCAGTATATTCACCTATAGCAAGCTATACACGATACCCATAGATACAGCAATTCAATACGAAGTAAATATTGCGGTAGAAGACTCCTTGGGCTTGGCAGACAGTAAAGTATATTTCTTTAATTATAACTAAGTGAAACGCGACAGAGCAATACGTCCCTTTCTAGTGCTGGCAATCTTATTGATGGCTCATAGCGGAGTAAATGCACAACTGCTCGACACCTCAGACGTACACCTTTTTAAGCCGGTAGAAGTGAGTATACTGCAAGCAGAAGATATAACTACGCTTGGTCATGATACTATTGAACTCGATACGCAACTCAATCTCTTCTACAACTACTACCCCGCTTATGACCGTAGTTTTCCTATGCTCGACCAAGGACAAGAAGCTACACCCATATTGCCACTGAATAGCAGTTTGGTTAGAGAGGTCAATCTTAATCTAGGGACGAATCATATGGCACCCTACTTCTATGACAATACGATTCATGTATACCAAACACCACGACCATTTACAAGCCTAACGTATTCTCAAGGCCCATTAGAGTTTATCAATGTAGGAGTAACACATGCACAGCAAATAAGTAAGAGACTCTCTTTTGGCTTAGATTACAGACGTATAAAAAATCAAAATCGTTACTACTCTAATCTACAAAATTTGAGTTCAGTACGCATGGGAAACCTCTTTAATTCAAAGTTTTACACTAACTACTACACAGCCAACAGAAAGTACGAACTGGTGGCCTCTTATGTATGGAACAAAAGTAAAAATGCAGAGACGGGCGGTGTGTCAAATGACACTGTCTTCAATACATTAAGCGGTAGACAAAAAGAAAATAATATCCCGGCACGCTACACCAATGCATTCAATACGCATGCTCAGAACAATTTTAAACTCACCCAATACTTCAGACCTGGAGGCAAGAGCACTGATAGTACGCTCGACATGAGTTTAGCACAGTTTAGAAATCAATTTTTTATTACCACACAATTTCGTAGCGAACGCGTAGAGTTTGAAGATGGAAATCCTGACTCATTAAACTATGGATACTCTCTTCAGGCTTTTCGTGACTCGATACACCTACGTACCCTAAGCAATGAGCTTGGTTACACCGTGAAACTAGATCCTGTGACCTTGAGCGCAAGTGCTATACATTCTTACAATAAAGTCTATCTAAACGGAATTGTAGACTTTCTAAACAATATCTACTTGCAAGCCAAGGCAAAAGTGAAGATAAAAGGATTCAGCATAAACGGAAAAGGTAAACTTGGTGTACTCGGATACAACTTAGGGGATTATTCCATTGATGGAGAGGCCGCTTTTCAAATAAACAGTTTTGCCTTAAAAGCACACGTACTCTCACAGCTGGTAGAACCCAATTTTTTAGAACAACAGATGTATAGCCCTGCTGTAGTATGGAATAACACTTTTCAAAAAATAAGTGTAAATCGTTTGGGCGGAGAAGCCAAAATAACAATCGGAAACCACCACTTGAATGGTAGAGCTAGTGTAGAAACAATAGGCAACCTTGTATACTATACAAACGAACGTGAAATAGCGCAAACTAGCGGTCTTACAACCTTGCTTCAAATACATGCAGACTATGCCTTTGCATCTAAGTATTTTGGGGCGCAGACAACAGTCATCTTACAGCAATCCAGTAATCAAACAGTACTTCCGAGGCCTACAACAGCCGCTACGGGCAACA
>CAJXIQ010000205.1 GCA_913054375.1 uncultured Bacteroidota bacterium | reverse complement strand
ACGAAAGCCCTTTTTGGTATTACCTTAAAACCATACAGCCCAAGTGTATCGTGGTACAAAGCAGCAATGTAACCCAACTAATGGCGGACCAGCCTAGGCTGCTAGAGATCGCAGAGAATGTATATTCAGATGATAAGCTAACCGTCTTTTTAATGAAAAAATAATGGACTTAGAGCACTTACGCGATTACTGCCTAAAAAAACGTTTTGTTACGGAACATACTCCTTTTGGTCCCGACACACTTGTATTCAAGGTACATAATAAGATGTTTGCATTGTGCAGCATTGATAACTTTACGAGTGCCAATCTAAAATGTGATCCAGAGCTCGCCCAAGAGCTACGTGCAAATTATATCGCTGTGAAGCCAGGCTATCATATGAATAAAGTCCATTGGAATACCGTTGATGTAAATCAAGATGTAGATGACACGCACTTCTTACAACAAGTAGACAATAGCTATATGCTCGTAGTGCAGTCATTGCCCAAGAAACTACAAGCTACTATTTTATGATCTTGCCGCTGAGGTCATCTTTGGCTGGGGTAATGCGGAGAGCAGAAATTTTGCGTTGGCTTACTTTTCAAATGTCGCCATATACATGCCATCTGCACGTTGGCGCAATCCATCAAAGGCAATTTCTTCTACAAACTTGAGGTCTGTATTGGCCGTTATCCAGTCGCGCACCTCGGTGTTCTCTTGCGCAAATACAGAACACGTAATGTAGTACAAAGAGCCTCCTTTTTTGAGAAATGGTACTGCGTTTTTTACAATGGTTTGCTGCCGGGTTGCATAACTTTCTATCTCCGTGTAATCAAAACGGGTAAAATGCTCTGGTGTGCGAAACCATGTACCGCTGCCGCTACACGGCACATCCGCTACTATGGTATCAAAATACTCTCCATCTACAGTGTTCGCTCCAAACTTGAGCTGACTGGCCTCTTTTTGCATATCTGCGATACCAAAATTGGCTTTGTAATACATAGAAGCAAAGCGTGACTTAGCGTTCTGAATAATTGCAGGACGTATGTCGCTTAAAAAAAATGTCCCGTTACCTTGTGCACTTAGATTGAGGCTCTTGCCTCCTGCACCACTGCATACATCCCAAATTTTATCTCCTTCTTTTATATCTATACCCGTACATATAAACTGTGAGGATAAATCTTGTACTTGCAAGGTGTCTGCCAATTTTTCATTAAGCTTAAGCTCTCTTACGCCTACTGCACCAAGTTTTCTGACCTCTTTGTCTGTATGGTCTTTGGCCCAGTTCTTGGGTCTAAAACGCACATTCTCTGCATCGTTGTAGTGCTCAAAATCTTCCATAAGAATCCCTTCTGAAAAATAGGATATCTTTTTGCCCACTGCCTCTGACACAAAGTCTAAACTATTGCCAGAGTAAAAGAAATCCGCTGGTAGAGTATAGTCGTATTTACTCTCTTCGGCTAGCCTGTTCCAGTCTTCAACCCGATCAAACTCCAAAAAGAGTGAGCTGAGTAACAACCCTTTCTTGAGCTCTATACCTTCAAATACCCTACCACATCTCAGATAAGTATAGCAAATTTCTGCAATGGCCTTACGGTCCTTAGATCCAAATTTCTTGGAACCTTTGAAAAAATTTTTTGCGGCAATATGAAATGGCTCTGGGTACTTATACCCTTCTAAAAGTTGCAGTGCAGAGGAGTAACGTGATCGAAAATATTTCAATTTTATTCTATCGCTTTAAGTTCGCAATCTTCTAGTTTATACAACTGTATAAACTTATTCTGAAAGCAGGTTGAAGTCTTGGTAATTGCCATAGTAGAATTAGCATACGGTATAGATTTTCCTTCCAAAAATAATGGAAAATACCCTCCAAATGCGTCTAAAACTTCTAGAGCAAAGAGCATTTGATCGTAGCCCATGTACGCGTACCAGCTCGGGTCATCTGTGTAACTACTGCGGTAATTATCTACTACAAAGCGTGCATTATCGTTCAGGACGTGCGCTTTGTTCGTACTTATAAATCTTATATTGAGTTTTTGCCATTGGTGAAAATCTACATTACTAAATTCCATCCATTTATCAGAACCAATAAGTGTAACATTGGGAGCACTGGGCTGCAGTCCTGTAACGATATAGGTTAGGT
>CAJXIQ010000204.1 GCA_913054375.1 uncultured Bacteroidota bacterium | reverse complement strand
GTGGATTATCTGGTACAGGCCCCAAGGCTGGTGGGCCTAATTATCTGCTGCGTTTTTCCACCAGCGGCGCGACCAAAACGGTCCACCAGCCCTATGCAATAAATCTGTCAACCAGTAGTAATCCAGAAAATAGAATAGCCCAAGATATAGTTACCCTGGCCACAGCCGGAGCTTCTCAATGGCAAGCCAAAAGCATAGATAGTAGACTGGCTATGCTCGGCCAATGTAACTCAGCATTTATCGCCCAGCTAGAACTCATAGCCCAAGATAAACTTGCCAACCCCATCGAATTGCCCGGCCCTACCGGTGAGGATAATAAGCTAAGTCTGCTAGGCCGTGGACCCATGGTATTGGTGGTCAGAGAGGAGGACGCCATTGAGGCCGCAGAGCAACAGATCATAAGTGCCCTGCTCTGTGGGTGCCCGGTTATTATGGTAGCAGATAGTACTCACCAGACTGCACTAAAGACCCTTCAAAGCAACTATAAAAAAGTAGTCCCAGTAAAAGCTCTGCTGCAGCTAGCGCCCATGACAAGCCTGAGCGAGCTAATTCAAAACAACAATATTGAGGGTGTAATAGCTAATAGCCTAAATGCAGATAGCTCTGCACTTCGGCAGGTAATGGCCAAAAGAAAAGGTAGTATTATTCCGCTGATTGAATGGCCGAAGACGGCTGAGGGCTTTAACTACCATTGGTTGCTGTGGTTTTTGAGTGAGCGTACCAGAACAGAGAATCTGGTGGCTAGAGGGGGGAATACGCAGTTGTTTAATTTGGCAGAGTAAATTATTACTTTAAAAATATTCTCTATTCATAAGTAAAAACATCTTCCAAGGGTGTCTTGAATACATTGGATATTTTAAAAGCAACCTCTAGGGATGGGGAGTATTTGTCTTTTTCAATAGCAAATATTGTTTGCCGAGTTACACCCACTTTATCTGCTAAAGTTTGCTGAGACATTTCGTCTGCCTCAAATCTTAATTTTCTAATATTGTTACTTAAACTCTTAGACAACTTAAATACCTTTGCGGTAGTAATACAGTTGAGTGCCGAAACGAATTACCTCAGATAAAACAAAGAACAAGAGTAAAAAATGGAATATGCCAAAAGGGGTAGTTAGTATAAGTATAAGGTGATTATCAAACCAAGTATCTAATAAAATCTGCACCATTAAAAACCAAATGCAAGCAGACAAGAACCCATAACTGTATCTATATGAAATCTTCTCGATAAGTTTGTCTCTTTCATCTTCTAATAGTGGTTTATTTTTTAATGCTAGAAATGACTGAATGATACCTTCTGAAATAATTACCAAAACAATGAGAGCAATGATTGTGCTTAATTGTGGCTCTTGGTTTAACGACAGGTTAGAAAAAGCACCATAAAAATACCATCCAAATAACAATAAAGTAACACCCATAGAGGCAATTAAACTTTTTTCCTTATACGACATACTCATCATCAATCTCCATGTATAACTATTTTTACATATAGTAAAATATTTTTTACATCTATTCAAGAAATAATTATTCGTTACTTATGAAAACCAATAGTCACCTTAGTGTGTAGTTAGTGTGAAGTAAATTTACATTTATACACTTGCTAAGCTAGAATTCCTTCATGAACCTACTTAATAATAAAAGTCTTAAATGGAAGCGTTACACCGAGGGGGAAGACTTTGATTACCCCATAGACTACTCTGACGCTATTCTAGATGCGAGAGAAGACGGGCGCTTGGAGATATTAGTTAAATGGGAACCAAATTGTTATTGTCATTTTCACAGGCACACTGCAGAAATTAGTTCTTTGGTTATAGAGGGCGAACTTCATGTCACCGATATTGATATTGAAACTGGAAAAGAGCTTGGTAAGCGAGTAAGAGTTGTGGGAGATTTTGCACATAAAGAACCAGGTGATGTACACATGGAACAAGGAGGAGCAAACGGAGCTCTAGTTCTTTTTAATATCTATGCCCCTGAAGGCGAAGGCAAACTAGCAGAATCTTTAAAAAAAGATGGAAGTGTAATAAGCGCATCAACCATGGCTAAAATTTTAAAGAAACGTAAATAATTGTATTTATTTGTTCCCTTCCTTCATTATCAATAACTTACCATGTTCTAACTACACAGTGTGTTGCTATGAATCACTCTGTTCTGTTTCCAATAATTTGACTGGGGGCATTAAGTAATACAATGTAAA
>CAJXIQ010000203.1 GCA_913054375.1 uncultured Bacteroidota bacterium | reverse complement strand
GTCTGTGGTTGTACTAACACCCGTGCTTAGCGAAAAAATGATGCAGGAAGCTGTGTTATCTTTCGAAAAGCTGATCACAGAAAACGGTGGAGAGCTCATCCACAAAGAGAACTGGGGCCTAACTAAAATGGCGTACCCAATCCAGAAAAAAACAACAGGTTTCTATCAAATTTTCGAATTTGCTGCTGAGCCAAATGCTGAAATCGTAGATAAGCTTGAATTAGCTTACCGACGCGATGAACAAGTGTTAAGATACCTATGTATCAAGCTTGATAAGCATGCTGCAAAGTACAATGAGAGAAGAAGAAACGGAGAATTCAACAAGCCAAAGGTGAAAGAAACAGCAGCTCCCGAAGCAGCAAAACCTACACCAACACCAGCTCCAGTAGCTGAGGCGAAGTCAGAACCAACATCTAACGAGGAAGAATAAGAGATGGCTAAAAGAAAAAGATATACAAGAACGCCGATCATACGTCCAAAGAAGTATTGTAGGTTTAAGAAGAGTGGTATCAAGTACATTGATTACAAAAACCCAGATTTCTTAATGGCATTTATTAATGAGCAAGGTAAACTTCTTCCAAGAAGAATTACAGGTACATCATTAAAGTTTCAACGAAAAGTGGCTGTTGCCGTAAAGAGATGTAGACATATCGCGCTACTTCCTTACGTAGCAGACCAAATGAAGTAAATCTAACCCAATAAATTTTATAACTACATGAAAGTAATATTAAAAGATTTCGTAAAAGGGTTTGGTGAGAAAAATGATATCGTTGAAGTAAAAAACGGATTCGGTAGAAACTACCTTATACCTCAAGGCTTAGCTGCTATCGCTACTCCTTCTGCTGTGAAAATGGCTCAAGAGAACGTACGTCAAGCAGCCCACAAGCAAGAGAAAATAAAAGCAGATGCACAAGCTACTGCAGACAAAATGCAAGGACTAAAACTTACTGTACCAACCAAAGCAGGTAGCAACGGTAAGATTTTCGGTTCTGTCACTACTATCCAATTGGCACAGAGCCTTGCGGACAGAGGTTTCGACATTGATAAAAGAAAAATCACTGCTCCAGACATGAAAAACATAGGTGAATACAAAGCATCTATTGGGTTACACAGAGAAGTGACGGTTGAAATAGAAGTAGAAGTTACGCAAGAGTAAATAGCTATTTACCCTTTAGACTTAAGTCCTGATGCACAATGCATCAGGACTTTTTTTTGATTATTTTTTAAATAGCTAAAAAACGCAATAGTGGTTCTGAACAAGGATACCTCTTGAATTCATAAAAAACAGAACTATCCCTCGTGCCTCAGTGCCTCAATAGGATTTATCTTAGATGCCTTATAGGCAGGCCATATGCCTGCTCCTAAGCCAACAACTGTGCACACTACTATGGCTAATAGCATCCAATTCCATGGCACGATAAAACTACCTCCAATGTAACTACTCGTAATATTCCCGATAATAAGCCCCAATATAACTCCTCCCAAACCTCCTATTTGGCAAATGGTAATAGCTTCTATTATAAACTGATTGAGTACCGTGGCATTTTTTGCACCCAAAGCTTTACGTGTTCCAATTTCTTTGGTACGCTCAGTTACAGAAACAAGCATTATATTCATTAGAGCAATTGCCGCCCCTACAAGTGTTATGCCTGCTATGAATACTGCTCCAAGCAATATTAGCTTTAGATTCTCCATCAGAGCCGCAGAGATACTATCTGATTTGATTATACTGAAATTGGTACCTTCCTTAATCTTGAGCCTACGAACTTGTCGAAACAAGTTCTCCGAGTATCCGACAGCCGCTTCCATTCCCGTAACATCCTTTACGCTCACTCCTAGGTTATAACTTTGGTTGTTTCGAGGAAACTTAGCACGAGCTAGCGACACAGGGACAAGTACTAATCTATCTCCTCCAAAATCAAACGCACCACCTTTGGGAGCAGCAAGACCGACTACCCGTAGCTTCACTCCCCCTATCTTGATAAACTTATTTAGACAAGGTTCCTCCCCAAAGAGTGTTTGTTTTATTTCTTGTCCAATTACTGCTACTTGAGTATTGCGTGCTACATCTGCTACCGTAATATTTCGGCCTTCAGCTAGATCATACCCAGCTACGGTAATATACGCCTCATCCCCTCCTATAATAGTCGTATTAGGATTCGTCTTCTGACCACCTCTTTTAGCTATTGCGTTCCAAGAATTATTGCTGTTTATGCATACCTCAGCTGGGT
>CAJXIQ010000202.1 GCA_913054375.1 uncultured Bacteroidota bacterium | reverse complement strand
GTTTGGTGGGGTGCTACCAGAGATACCCTATACACTAATCGCCATTTTTGGAGCGTCTTACTTGGATGAAATTGCCCATTACAGAGTACATATAAGTAGTGCTATGGGTATTGTATTCATTGCTATGGGACTGAGCTATATGCTCAAAAAATCAACAGTATTGAAACACCAAGAATCAACAAAAATAGGAGCATTAGCACATTTCTTAAAAGGATTTGCTCTCGCCCTTGCCAATCCAATGCTTATATTCTACTGGTCCGGATACCTAATTCTTTTTCAAACAGGAACATTTTCTGGGGGTAAACCTTTCTTCCATTTCACAGATTCAGCATTAGATCCGGTAAAATGGAGCTTTTCGCTTGGTGCTGCTGCTGGTGCATTTCTTATTCTAACCATCTACATAAAATTAAGTACCCGTTACAAAGATCAATTGTTACGGCTGATCGGTGACAAGCTATCCACTATTATTGGGTGTGGTTTTATAGCAATTGGATTATTTACCATCATTAAAAACACCGTATAGTTTATGGTGCTGCTTAGGTATAAGATAACAGTATGTGAGCATTGCCATGTACGGTAATGGCATGTGATTTTTTAGGTTACCAAACACCTAGTTCTTCGGATGCAAGAGCCAAATATCTTCTTTCAGTTCCCTTGCTTCATGGTATACATTAACCGCTTCATCTTCTTTAGTTCCTACATAAAAGCCTATTCTGTATAGACCATTCTCATATTCCAATATTTCTGCTTTACTAAATAACGGAAGCCACTTTGTCCAAAAATCATATGCTTCAGCATAATCATATGCAGAAGCAATCACGATGATATACGATACACTATCCGGGTTTGAGGTAAGCACTAGCTCATCTGTATCTATATCGCGTGGAGGAAGTTTATCGCTAGAAAGGCTATCAACGGTAGCTGAGTCAGTTAACGCTGTAGTAACGGGTAAGTACTTCACTACTTCTACAATTACTTCTACAGGCTTTAGTTTATCCAATTGAATAGCTATATTTTCTCCATTGGCCGTATTAAATGCGTGAGTAACATAGCCATCTGCAACAACTACTCCAGAAACACTTGCATAATTTATGGCAGATTTGAAGGTATACTTTCCTTCTGTACCAGTAGTTACGTAATTTCCTTTGGTACTTCCCGTATGAAAGAGTACCAACGCACCTGCTATGGGTTCACCGGCTTCATTCATAATAGTACCGGTTACTGTGGAAGCAACTTTAGGTCTTAGAATGCTGATCAGGGCTGCTGTATCCTTAGATGTTCTGTTGACGAGTAGGGCATCGATACCTCCTGGCACTACAGCCAATTCATTATTGGGGGTATTGAGTTCTGTGGCATTTACAAGAAGAGAATTAAACTCAGTCAGCTTTTTGTACTTAAAAATATCATATCCTCCTTTGCTTATGTGACCATTGGAGCTAAAGTATAGCCAATCTTTAATTTTGGTTGGATTTATATCGTTGCCTTTTGAGTTTATGTCTTTGCCGAGGCTTCTTGGAGATTCAAACTTACTTCCAGAGTAAACACTCATGTACAGATCATAACCGCCTATAGAACCGTCCTTATCAGATGAGAAGTAAAGTATGTTTGCTTTTTCGTCGATAAAAGGAAAAGCAAAATTCCCTGCGGTAGCGGTAAATAGCTCCGTAGGCTTTTTCCAAACACCTTTTTTCTTATAAAACAGGAACAGTCTACAGGTATTGCTTTCGGTGTTGATTAAACTAGCAACGGCTTTTTCGCCGTTATCAAAAAAAGCTACAGAACCGAAGCGAGCATCTATTATACCATCGAGAATTTCAGAACGATTAGTTAGGTTTCCTTCGCATGTTTTATTGTAAGACATCATGCGACCATCTATTTCTGTAAATAACTGTGCACCGTAGGTGGTAGGGTTAGTAATAGGATACATCGTTTCTATATCCCTTTGGACTAACGCAGAGGAGTTTGTACTAAACAGCCGTTGTATCT
Source organism: uncultured Bacteroidota bacterium (assembly GCA_913054375.1). Lineage (GTDB taxonomy): Bacteria > Bacteroidota > Bacteroidia > NS11-12g > UBA9320 > UBA9320. The sequence continues at coordinate 266 of CAJXIQ010000202.1, read as the reverse complement.
GAATATCAACATCTTTATTGCTTGTTACTTTGGCATATTCACCGTACAATTCTTTAGCAACTGAGGGTTTGCTAACGGTGTTTAATGTGTTGGCGAAGAGTAAAAAAGCGTCCGCTGTTATATTTCCTTTTTCTAACTCGGTATAGAGCAGTGATTCTGCGGTGAGATAGTCTCCTTTATCGTAGGCAAGTCTTACTTTGTCTATACCTGTTTGGGCTACGAGAGCGTTGTTACGTATATCCAGCTCGGGTAGCTGAGCGAATGAT
>CAJXIQ010000201.1 GCA_913054375.1 uncultured Bacteroidota bacterium | reverse complement strand
GCCAAGCATTTACGGACACTATCGGTGACGTATTTGATTATCCAAGTTTGGACATTCGGTGGGTAATCGTCGGGCACGACACACAAAATTTGTACATTACGGTAAATGTTCTTCGAGACAACGAGAGTTGGCAAGAGGGCTTTGTACAGAGTGTGATATGGCAAGTGAATAAGGAATCTGGTTATAGTGGAGATTCTTTGATCCAAAACATTTATCAAAATATTGGGTACAATGATGAGCCTGTATGGAGTATCTGCCCGGTGCAGCCAGCCATAGCCATGGATATGGATAATATGTATTTTTTATCTGTGCGTCCAGATGCGTCTGCAAACGATACCGTTTTTTTACACGAAATCACCAATAAAGCAACATCTTCTGATGCTACGCACCAGCTCACTGTTTTGAAAACGGATGAGAAGTACGGCGTTCCGCCAACGGCCTTTCAACCGACAGAAGGCTATAGACTACAAACCAACGATACACGTGTGTTGTCAGCCACATGGCATCAAGGACAAATACAATATGTGCAGTCGACGCTAGTACCCTCTACATTAGCCTCTGGTATATACCACGGGAGTATTTCCGATGTTACTGGTTCACCATCCATAGAAGGAAGAATAATATCTTCTCCAGGTATGGATTATGCATACCCATCTATCGCCTTTGCAGGAGAGACAGAAAACGAAAACTCAATGATGGTCACGTTCTCGCATGTCAGTGAGACCGACTATCCAGGAACAAGCGCTATGTTTTATAATTTTAAAGATGGTCTTTATCATAACTATAGCCCTGTACTTACCGTAAAAGAAGGAGAGAGTGAGATTAACTCTTTTGTAGAAGACACAATGGAGCGGTGGGGAGACTACACCGATATACAGCCTGCGTACAACGACCTAGGAGCTGTATGGCTCGTAGGTAGCTACGGCGATGCAGATAGCCGCAACAACGTATGGATAGCTAAGGTGCGCGCTAATAATGTGCTCCTAGGCATAGAAGAGTTGTTTGTTTACCCAAATCCATCGCAAGACTTTATCAAAATATCGACGGTGTTTGATAAGAATGAGTTAGTGGATATTGCATTGCTAGACCTACAAGGTCGCGAGGTGAAGACGCTAAAAAGACAGAAAGTAACCCCTGGGGGTATTGAGTTTTTAGTAGATGTATCAACAGTTGTCACAGGCAATTATGTGTTAACAATTACCTCAAGTGATGGAGCTTCCCGTCTTTCTAAAAAAGTAAGAATAGACTAAGTACGATACAATTCGTAGAGTCTTGCAAAATCCTATACTTTTGAACCCAATGAATAAAATCCTAGTAATGGGAAGCGGTAGTTGGGGTACTGCTTTGGTAAAAATTCTGATGGAAAACTCAGAAGTACATGTAGACTGGTGGGTGCGCAGTGCCGAAACCGCAGACCACATCAATGCCAATGGGAGAAACCCTAAATATTTGCGTAGCGTAAAACTTGACACTGCCAGACTCACCGCTGGTATTAATGCGGTAGAATTGATAGCGGCAAACGATACAATACTTCTAGTAACGCCGTCTGCTTTTGTATCGGATATACTGGATCAGCTCAGCAATGAGCAACTAGCAGGAAAAAAAATAATCTCGGCTATAAAAGGTGTAGAGCCCAATAGCCTTAAAATTGTAGGCGAGTACCTCTTTGAAAATAAGGGTGTACGTCAGGATGATTTTGGTGTAATAACAGGGCCTTGCCATGCAGAAGAAGTGGCGCAGGAGAAGTTAAGTTACCTCACTTTTGCGAGTACCAACACTGCTTTTTGTGAGCAGATGTGTGGAGCACTAGACTGTAGTTACATAAAGGTGACACCAAGTGCTGATATATATGGTACGGAGATAAGTGCAGTGCTCAAAAATGTTTATGCTATTGCAGCAGGAATGTGCCATAGCTTGGGATACGGAGATAATTTTCAGGCGGTGCTCGTGAGTAATGCCATACGCGAGATAAAGCGATTTATAGCAGCGGTACACCCTATTGATAGAGATACAGACGATAGTGCTTACTTGGGAGATTTGCTGGTGACAGCCTATTCGCAGTACAGTAGAAACCGTACTCTGGGAGCCATGTTAGGCAAAGGCTACTCCGTAAGATCTGCCCTCATGGAAATGGACCTACCCCGGAGGGTGAGCGGTTCTGCGCGAGCCTACTCTGGCCCTAGCCTAGGAAAGCGAAGGCTCCTGCTGGGTCAGGCAATGCACTGAGCCCAATCCTAGAACGAGGTTTTGACTCGGGATCGGAATCACAGGCCGATCGGCCACTAAGCGCTCCATCAC
>CAJXIQ010000200.1 GCA_913054375.1 uncultured Bacteroidota bacterium | reverse complement strand
AGGTGCTCTAAATTTATTGTACAAGGGGAAATGCTCGTACATAAAGGTGTTTATACCTACAAAGTTATTGCCTCCCATAGACAATACAATCGTGAGTATCATGGTGGCAACAAGCCACCATTTCCTTGGGCCTTTTACGAGTACAAGCCCAAGCAGCATTAGTATGAACATGGTAGCTCCTATATATTTAGGTCCAGAAGTGCTTCCTATTTGGCCATAGTACAGTCTTAACTTATCAGAATCTCCGCCGCTATAGTTTGGAATAAAAGTAGCAATAATATCAGTCCAACCTGTGCTGTAAGAAAACACGTAATCCTTGGTAAGGCCATTTTGTACATTGCCTGCATAACTGGCATCTTTGATTATAGTAAGAGCACTAGCTCCTCTAATAGAGTCTTCGGCATATTCATTAAGCAACAGTAAGTTTAGACTATTAGCACCAACCGCAATGCCTGCACCTGCAATTGCCAGTATTGCAGCGAGGGCGTACTCTTTTATGCGATTTTCCTTGATGTGTTTTGCGAGCTGGAATACAAAAAATAACACAACCATAAAGCCCCCATAGTATGTGATTTGTACATGATTTACATAGATCTGCAGAGCAAATCCAGCTGATAGTAGCGTAAGGCCAAAGAGGTATTTCTTTCTAAACAAGTATTGACAACCTGCTATTACTAGCGGTAAGTAGCCAATTGCTGCTGCCTTAGTATTGTGTCCTACAGCTAATATGGTAAGGTTTTCTGTAGCGAAACCTATCCCAATAGCACCAATAAGTGCTAGCCACGTACGTACCTCAAAAGATTTGAGCATTACGAATGCACAGAATATATACAAGAAAAGTTGAGCCCATATTCTTGGTTTTGAAGGAAATTTAAGGTGTTTTATTACCGTCTTAGAGCCTTGGTTTTGGATAGCATAAGAAGGCATCCCGGAAAAGATAGAATTTGTCCAAAGTATGTTTTCTCCTGATTTGCTGTATTCTATAATTTCACTTGCAGCACCTTTGTATTGAACGATATCGCTTTGCTTTGGTGCTTTGCCTTTAAAATTAGATGGTACAAACAGAGCCGAAAGAATGAGGATCGAAACTAGAACAAATAGTTCGTTGCTGTACTTACTCAGAAGTGATTTAATTTGGTTCATATAGCGTACCTCAAAAATAGGCTTACTTTGTGAAGTAACAAGCGGTATACGTATCCAATTACTTTAGTAGACGAAGGAAGGTCTCTGCTTGCAGCGGGCGGCTGTATTTTTGTATTGCCTCGTTTGGAGGTAGGCACGCTATCTCATTTGTCCAGTTGTTACAGGTTGTCAAGAGGTAGTTGTATATGGCATTAGAATCGGTATCAAAAGACTCTCCGGATCCGGTTTCTTTCAATACCTCAGCTACGAATCCATCTTTTTTTCCAATGTAGATAATGGGCTTTCGTGCAGCAAGATACTCATAGACTTTAGCCGGAATTCCTCCTTCTTTTTTATCTTTATTCAATGGACCGCATACAAGTAGTAAGCTGGCCTTTTCTAAGAATTTGATACTTTCTTTGTGTGGCACATAGTTGCTAAATACGGTATGCTTATCTAAGTTTCTTTTGGCTAATTCCTCGTGAAGGATTGGGTAAACAGAGCCAACGAACTGGAGCGTAAATGGGGTTAAGTTAGTGTCTCTTAGTCGAGCAAGGGCATCTAAAAAAGGATTGATGTTATACTGTTCGCTAATAGTGCCGGTATACGTGATGGTAAATTTCTTATTCTTTCCATAATCGAAGTTTTCAAAATCTCTAGGGTCGTATCCATTGGGTATTGAAGTGAATTTTGACTCGTCTATGTTGTCAGATTTTGTAGCAAAAAACGGAATATAGACTGGTGTAGCCGTGACGATATGATCTGCTCCTTCTACTACTTGTTTTTCTAATTTTGCATTTATTTTATATGCTGCCTCATAAATCTTTTCATTAAATTTATTATTTTTAAATTTTCTTAACAGTGTCAAGTCGTCTATCTCAAAGTTTACTGGGTAGTATCCACCTATCGTAATCTGATTGGTTACTTTTTCTTTTTTAAGAATTTTTATAATTTGCTTGAAGTTGAGCTGAATATTTTTTGTATTAAATTTTTTTCTTACTTTAAGAACTTTTTTTCTTAATTCAGATTTTAACACAAATCTACTGAATTGGATTTTCTAAATTTGCTTTTTCAACAAAATTTTCAATTTCATCTGCTGCAGCTTCGATTATTTTTTCATAATCTTCTTTATTTTTTTCTATTTCTTTTTTAAAATTTTCATGATCTTGTTGTAGTTCCTTCATCTCTTC
>CAJXIQ010000199.1 GCA_913054375.1 uncultured Bacteroidota bacterium | reverse complement strand
GTACAAAAACGTGGGTATGTTGTAAAAGATGAGATTGAAGGTAAAAGCCGTGAATTCCATAACCTATTATTGAAAAATAATAAAATTATCCGTGAAACATTAAGCGAAAACTATGGGGCAGATAGAAATAAGATGCACCCAAGTGATATTGGTAAAGTTGTTACAGACTTTTTGATAGAGCATTTTGGTAAGGTAATGGATTATGGTTTCACCGCCTCAGTAGAAAAAGAGTTTGACGAAATAGCTGAAGGAATGAAAAATTGGTCAGAGATGATAGATGGTTTCTACCAGCCTTTTCATGAAAATGTAGAAAAAACGCTTGAAACAGCTGAGCGAGCTACCGGTGAACGTAAGCTAGGAGATGACCCTAAGAGTGGAAAGCCCATCATTGCCCGAATCGGTAGATTTGGACCTATGGTGCAAATTGGTGAGCAAGATGATGAGGAAAAACCGCGCTTTGCAAGTCTTAGCAAAGGACAAAATATAGATAGTATTACCTTAGACGAGGCACTAGACCTATTTAAGATGCCACGTGTGCTTGGAGAGTTTGAGGAAAGACCTGTAAAAGCAAATATTGGACGCTTTGGCCCATATATTCAACATGATAAGTTATTTGCATCTATTCCCAAAGAAGAGGATGTGATGAATATTGAGCTAGACCGAGCTATAGAGCTAGTGCTTGCTAAGCGTAAAGCAGATGCTGAACGACTAATAAAAGAATTTGATGAAGATCCCACTACCCAAATACTAAACGGTAGATGGGGCCCATTCATAAAGAGTGGGAAGAAAAACTTTAAACTACCAAAAGACCTAGAAGATCCGTCTGAGCTAACACTGGAAGAGGTGAAGCATATCATGGAGAATCAACCCGCAAAAGGAAGAGGCAAAGTTAAGCCTAAGGTTAAAGCAAAAGCGAAACCAAAAAAGGCGGCTAAAAAATAATACAGTCTATTTGTAAGACTGTTCGCCATTACTGAGCGGTTATCTATCTTTGATAGCTTTAATGGAAGAGATCAATAAAAAAAAACTGGAGAGTATGCTGTATCTGTTAGATGATACAGATGATCGAGTAGTACAACATATTGAATCTCAAATTATGGAGCTAGGTGCCGGCGCTATCCCTTTGATAGAAGCAAGATGCACACTCGAGGAAAATCCAAATAGACTGGATCGAATGCTCTCGTTGATTAAGCGTATACAACAACAAAAACTTGCTGATGAACTATCGCGGTGGATGAAAACAGACGAGCAAGACTTACTAGATGGGTTACTTATTATTAATCAACTAAAAGATGCTTCAGTTTCACGCCAATCAATAGATATACTGCTCGATAAAATAAAATTGGATGCTTGGTTAGAATTAAACTATGATCTTACCTCCTTTGAAAAGGTTAAAATACTGAACCACATCTTCTTTGATTTACATAAGTTTAAGGGAGATACGGATTCTTACCATCACAGTGACAATTCTTTTATCAGTTCCGTACTGGAACGCAAAACAGGTAACCCTATCTCACTGTCTATTATCTACTCGCTGGTAGCTCAGCGTCTGAATATACCGATATATGGAGTCAATTTGCCACAGCATTTTATTTTGGGATATGTAAAGGACTTTGATTGGCCACCACTACTCATGTTTAATGACCCATCGGCTGCTGGAAACGAGCAAGGAGGAGATATTTTGTTTTACATAAATCCATTCAACAGTGGACTCATATTCAACCATGATAATATTCATAAGTTTCTCAAACAGCTTAAACTAGAGCCTAAAGAAGATTATTTCAAGGTATGCAACAACACAGATATCGTGTTACGGGTGTTGCGTAATCTAGAGGTATCATATGCTAGAGAGAAGAAGTCGAATAAGTTAGCTCAAGTAAAAGTGCTTATTCGAACGTTGTTGGCCGAGGATTAGTCACCTATACCGTGTACTTCCTTTTTATTCCATCTTTTGATTCATTCAGAACCGTAAATTGGTTGTTGTTTTTAGGACATTCTGATGTTCCCTCTATGGTAAATACTTTTCCCTCCATAAGACTCAGGTCTATTTTTTTACCCATGGTCCTCAGCTCACCTAATGTTGTATAAAAGGTGTCCCTCGGGTAGATATCGGTTAGCAATAGTAAATGCCGATACTCTTGGCATGCGTTAGCCTGAAAGCAAGCGTACTCCTTCGTTGAAGAATAATATGTCTGTATGTGGGTAGGTGCAATATAGCTCGTGGTATCCGAGTGTATAGCGTGTATTGTTCGTGCATATAGGCCAGCTCTTACTCCTAGAAATATCAGGCACAACAATGTGATTTTAGTAGTGTGGGCTGATAGGTT
>CAJXIQ010000198.1 GCA_913054375.1 uncultured Bacteroidota bacterium | reverse complement strand
GAACGTAGCTAAAACTGCAGCTGAGATTGACATACAAAGGAGTCATTTGTACAACAAGATAGACAAATTTGATCTAAAAAGAGATAAAAAATGATCGGTACAGATGTTGCCAAAGGGGCATCTCTTTTATCGCTAGGTCAACTGGTTGCCATTCCAACAGAGACAGTATATGGTCTGGCAGCTAATGCGTTAGATCCTCAAGCAGTTTCTGAAATTTATAGGGTAAAAAACAGACCTCATTTTAATCCCCTAATACTCCACTGTGCCAGTGTCGATGATGCAAAAAAATATGTACTAGAATGGCCTGAGGAAGCACGTTTACTTTCAAGCGCATTTTGGCCAGGAAGTATTAGTTTTCTACTGCCTAAAAGTCAACTTGTACCAGATTTAATTACATCAGGCTCCAGCCATGTAGTTGTAAGAGTGCCTAATCATCCACTCACACTGGACTTACTATCGCGGTTAGATTTTCCGCTTGCAGCCCCTAGTGCTAATGTATCAAATACTGTAAGCCCAACTACTGCTGAGCACGTTGATAGTACTATAGGTAGCAAAATAGGCTACGTTTTAGATGGGGGGCCTTGCTCCGTTGGTTTAGAGAGTACCATCGTTGCATTTGACGGCAGTAGTGTTGTAATACTGCGAGAAGGCGGAGTATCTCAAGAGGATATTCTTAAACTTGGTATCCACGTAAAAACAAACACACGGGGAGGGTTAAAGGCTCCCGGACAACTAAAGAAACACTATTCAACCAACAAGCCACTACGCATAGTAAAGGATATAGACGAATGGATGAATCAAAACCCAGACAAGAAAGCTATCGTTCTGTTGTACGAAGAAAAAACAATACCCCTACCAAGTTTACTACTTTCTAAAAATTACAATCTTGGAGAAATAGCAAATTCTCTCTTTCATGTAATGAGAGATGCAGACAAATCAGAGGCAGAAATCATATTGGTAGAACCAATAAAAAAACAAGGCATTGGACGGGCTATCGCAGATAGACTGGAGAGAGCTCAACTCTAAGTAGCTGTTCTAGCCGCATACATTTTTTATATGATTCCTCTCTTTTTTTTATTAAAAGCTAACGTAGCAAGTCAGCTATGCATAGATTAAAAAAAAGACCCTAAGCCGAAGCAGAGAGTCTTTGTACCCGGAGCCGGGGTCGAACCGGCACGCCTTGCGGCATCGGTGTTTGAGACCGACGCGTCTACCAATTCCGCCATCCGGGCATTTGGTAATAGAGCAGTCTATTTAGACTACCTTATTGCGGTGCGAAAGTATTCAGACTTTCTTTTAATCGCAACACATACTTCTGTTTTAAATAAATTTCTTTCATTTTTTTCAAAACACCTAATCGTTCTGTATTATGCAAATCATCTGCTTGCACTGCTAGATCCTTTAATATTGCACTCCACTGGTCTGCTAGAGTCCCAACTTTCTTATCTAAAGCAACTAGTTTAGTGGCATCAAAATCCATCTTGAGGTCCATTATCGCTTCGTTAATATCCATCATCTCCATCAAAAATTCTGAAGGCAGTGTACTACCCTGCTCCTGCACCAGATTATTAAGCTTAAGGATATAGTAAACGCGAGAATCAAAACTTCTCAGAACTTTGTAAGCAGTATTATTTTGACTTGTAACGTCCATGGCCGTATCGTAACGTGACTTGTCATTGATAAAAAAATCAGGATGATTTTCCTTGCTTATCTTGAGATAAAGCTGTTTTAGCTGCTGCTCATTAATAAAAAACCGCTCTTTAATTTCGTAAAATTCAAAGTGATTTTTCATCGTGTAGCTTAATTAAAAATAGCGTTAAAAAAATCTATAAAAATAATGAAACCCATGAGGGCAAAGAGTATTACCATACCACTAACCTGAAAGTAGTACATTACCTTCTCTGGAAGCGGCTTACGTCTTACCATTTCAACAAGCAGAAACAACACGTGTCCACCGTCTAGTGCAGGTATTGGCAGTAAATTCATAAAGGCTAGAATGAAGGATAACATACCTGTTATCTCCCAAAACCGTTGCCAATTCCATGTAGCCCCAAATATTTTTGCAATACCAAGTGGTCCACTTACAGACTTTACGGGGTTCAGTTTCCCTTTGAACATAAGGCCGAAAGCATTGATATTATCTGCAAGTGCAGAAAGTCCTTTTTTGGTACCTGCAGGAAAAGACTCCACAAACCCGTATTTGGTTGTTTGTGCTTGGGACAACAGTGCCATGGGACCAACAAGACCAACACCTATACTCCCTGCAGTATCTAACTCAGTAACAAGACCCACAGTATCGGCGCCTCTTAGAACCGATATGCTTACTTTT
>CAJXIQ010000197.1 GCA_913054375.1 uncultured Bacteroidota bacterium | reverse complement strand
TCCTAGCGGTTATGGTAGTTTTAATGTAACGGTTAATGGTAAAGAACGAGTCAAAATAAACAATAATGGTGATGTTTTATTCTATAATGATGCGTCATCAAATGCCGTCAAACTGTTATGGGATGCTTCTACTGAGCGGTTGGGTATTGGAACAACTTCTCCAGCTATGGGACTTCATGTTGCCGGAGCTGTTAGAGTAGATAGTAATAATGGCGTAGCAGCAAGAAAAATTAGGTCTGACTACTTTGCAACGGGTCAAAATTTAACTTTAGCTTCTGGCGCATCAGCAAATATTATAATGGAGACAACTAACGTTGGTATTGGAACAACGGCTCCAGATACAAAACTTCATATCAAACAAACAAGTAGTGGTAACTTTACAGAAGCGCTTCGCATAGAAAACTCCGGTGGCGGAGCGAATGAAGGTAACTATATTCAATGGGAAGTTGCAAATACTTCTGGATATGGTCCAAGAATAGGTGGACGAAGAGAAGGAACAGGCGGTGTCGGATTACATTTCTATACTGGAGAAATCAACGCTGCTCCTACGGAAGCAATGCGAATTGATCATGATGGTAATGTAGAAGTTAGAGAAGGAAATATGCTAAGAGCCTACCGTCCGGGAAATAGTGCATATGCTGGACTCTTTATGGACTCTGGTGAAACGCTTTACATTAGAAATAGTTGGGGAACCAAAGATATTGTAATGCTAAGAACTGGCAACGTTGGTATCGGAACAAATAGTCCAGGTGAATTACTTTCACTGTATAAGAGTGCAGGAACTACTTTAGTACAGGCGGCAGTCCATGCAAATAGTACCGTTGGTTTTGAAATTAAAAAAACAAATGCAACAACTCAAACTTGGAGAATTGTAGATGGTCAAACTGTAAATGGAGTCTTAGAGTTTTACGATGCAACTAATAGCACTACTAGAATGGCTATTAAAGGCGATGGCAACGTTGGTATCGGAACGACTTCTCCAAATCATCCGCTAGAAGTAGTAGGTGCTATTTCTAGTAGCAGTCGTGTATTTTCCCCCGAATTTAGAGTTATGGAAGGTACCGCACTAGCGGGAGGTGTTTTTAAAGAAAAAAATGTTACTGGTACTGGAAACTCAAATGACCTTTCATTCTTTGCGGAAAGTATATCCAATGGCGGTGCTATTCACTTTATGACTGGTGGTTCTCCAACTAAGCGCGTTTCTATTGACTGGGATGGCAACGTTGGTATTAATGATAATAACCCGGATAGAAAAGTTAGTATTATTGGAGATAGTACATCTTCAGGACAATATCCATTATCGCTTGATGCAACAAACACAGATTATACATTAGAGTTTAGAAGAAATGGAAATTCTGAATGGTGGATTAAACAAGCTGGTGGTAGTTTTAATATACATGAAAATGGTGGAGCAGATCGTTTCCGAATATTAGCAGGTGGTAATATTGGTATCGGAACAACTTCTCCAGCCCAGTTGCTTGAAGTTAGTGGTAATGCTGGAAAATCAAGATTTACTAGGTCTGGTAGTGCTGGAACGACTATGGAGTTTTTTGCAGGAGCAGCTCAAGCAGGTGGTATACAAGTTCAAAATACAGGTCTAGGAATTGGTGGCGGAATTCGTGAAAATGAGTTATTTCTTACTACTGATGGCAAAGTTGGTATCGGTACGGTTAGTCCATATACTGACTTAGATGTTGCTGGCCAAATTGCAATGTCTATCGGCAACGCTCATGCTGTATTCAGCACTGATACGAGTGGTAAAATATACATCAAAGCTAATGAAAATAAAGTTAACGCCACTACTGCAATACACATGCAGATGCCAATAGTAAGTGGATCGGGTACATTAGAAGATAAATTAGTTATCAATCATAGCGATATTACTGCGTATAAACACTTTTTGCCAGCGGTAAATGGCACACAAAATTTAGGCTCTTCATCACTACGATGGGCAAACGTCTACACAGGTGACTTACATCTTTCTAACGAAGAAAAAGGTGGAAACGATGTAGATGGCACTACAGGAAATTGGACAGTACAGGAAGGAGAAGAAAACTTGTATCTTATAAACAATAAAACAGGCAAAAAATATAAATTTGCACTAGAGGAGATCGAATAATGGCATTTGTTAATAGCATAGATTGGGATTCCCTCCAGCCCCTATGGGTTCAAGGCAGTGGGCAATTCGACGACAAGCAGTATATTTATAATTACGGATCAAAAATACTGGCGTCTTACGGAAACAATGGTGCCAGTATGGACGCCTACGTTAAAGGCGTAGCTAGGCAAGGATTTAAAATACAATTTAAACCTGGGTACACTTGGGGTTGGTCAACTTTTTATATGGCTAATCAAAGCGTAGTAAGTCAAAACGCTCCTAATTCTGGAAA
>CAJXIQ010000196.1 GCA_913054375.1 uncultured Bacteroidota bacterium | reverse complement strand
TGCAATACATGACTGCTTCCTATTTAGGAATCACACCGGAAGGATTAAGTCGGATTAAAAAAAGAGTTTCCTAAGAGATAATTAGCATCTCTTAACCCTGATCAATGCATACGTTGAATTAATTGTGGAAACTTGCCCCCTCAATAATGTATGATCAGTATCATGAAGAGTAATTCGTTACGCCAAATCTTAGTTCTTTTCCTTATAATTCCGCTGTCAAAAGTAAATTTTGCTCAATCAAATAGTAGTAAACCAATCAATGCACCAGGAGCTACAACTAGCTGGTATACTCAGATCCAAAAAGACTTGTCTGCCAGAGAATATTTACTTCATCAGGAAGAATCAGCATTTAATCAGTTTAGAGCATTTAATAGAAAAAATAATATCATAGGTCATCTAAAAGCAGGTAGCCTATATCTTGAACCCAAGCCTGACAGTGGGCAGACTGATATCCCATGGCAAGCAGAGCTTAAAACAACCGCTATTTTATTTGATGGTGAGACATATTTACGTCCAAGTATGTCAGCAAAAGGCATTCAAGATAAAAATACCGTAGAATTTCATCATGGTAATTTCACCGAGCAATACATCAACAACGAGCAAGGGCTTCGCCAGAATTTCATCATTCATGAAGGGCCACAAAGTAGTGAAATACGAGTAGAATTAACTTTAAATGGGTTGAAAGCAGACAAACGAAGTGATACGGAAATTGCTTTATATGATCAAACACCAAAAGGAGGTATACAAACCCATACCTTATACAAAGACCTTAAATCGTGGGATGCACATGGCATACCACTGGAAAGTCATTTTGAAGTGATAAATCATCGCATTGCATTGGTGGTAAATACAAAAAATGCTGTTTACCCCATAACCATAGACCCAATTTCAACTACTGCTGCATCGCAACTAGAATCCAATCAAGCTTATGCTCAATTTGGTCGTTCTGTCGCTTCAGCGGGAGATGTAAACGGGGATGGATACTCCGATGTGATTGTGGGAGCATATTACTACGATAACGGACAAACCGATGAAGGAGCTGCTTTTATCTATCATGGCTCTTCCTCTGGCCTCTCAACTACTGCTGCAACGCAACTTGAATCCAATCAAGCTAATGCTCAATTTGGTATTTCTGTGTCTTCAGCGGGAGATGTAAACGGGGATGGATACTCCGATGTGATTGTGGGAGCACATTACTACGATAACGGTGCTGCTTTTGTGTATTTAGGAAATAATGGAGGTACAAATAATCACGGTGTATTAAAAGACTACGATGATAATTTAAGCTCGCTGTATACCAGTAGCAGTTTTGCTGATGCCAATAGAGGGGTTGGGCTTACTGCCAAATCATTCTTGGGTAGACAAAAAGCTAAACTAGTATATGAAACCAAAGCAGGGGGTGATAGTTATTCCGGCACTTTAACAGGTAGTCAAAATTCCTATTCGGACTTAGGAACCAGTGGAACCGAACTAAAAACTACTTATGCTAAAAACAACTTTCTTCGTGTACGTGTAAAATATGACCCGGCAACATCGATAACTGGTCAAGTATATGGCCCATGGAGATACATGACCACTTACAAATTATCAAACGTACCATTGCCAGTAGAACTTATCCATTTTGATGCACAAGCAGCAGCCAATCATACCGCAGACCTACACTGGGCAACGGCCAGTGAGATAAACAACAGTCACTTTGAGATAGAACGTAGCTATGATGGTAGAACTTTTGAGACTGTAGGTAATGTTACCGGTAACGGAAACAGCCAGCATCAGATTACATACCGCTATTTAGATGAGACGATAAGTCCTACAGAAAATAACGTCTTCTACCGACTTAAGCAGGTGGATTTTGATGGTGCTTTTGAATACTCAGATATTCGAGTAGTTCGTTTTGATGCTGTAGTTTCTGGAATAGACTTTTCTGCATACCCGAACCCATTGACCAACGAATTATCTGTAATGGTAAGTTTGTCAAACGGAGAAGCTTATCAGATAGAAGTAACGGATTTACAAGGAGCTAAGGTGTACAATGAAAATCATACATTCACCAATGGTATTCATAAGCTGAATACTTCAACGTGGGACAGTGGTATGTACATCCTTCAAGTTGCTTCTGAAAGCGGAAGCAAGTACGTCAAAGTGATAAAGAAGTAGAAGAAAAAGTTAATTTAACTTTTATTAGAAGGTGGCTATTTGTGTAAATAGCCACCTTTACTATTTTAAAAGGCGACTAATTAATAGCTAAACTATCGCTTGGTAATTTTATTGTTGGAAATTGCTCTTTGGCGAGTGCACTTGAAGCGTTTTATTTCAGCATCACGCTTTTTAACATGTTTTTGACTTACTCCGCTATTGACACGTTTTCTCCATAGATTAAACGAGCTTCTTTTTAGCT
>CAJXIQ010000195.1 GCA_913054375.1 uncultured Bacteroidota bacterium | reverse complement strand
AATATCCCCAAAGGCAATGTCTACCGAACCAATTAATGTAATAAACCGTTAACTAACCAACTATAGTATCTTTGTACCATTGGGACACACACAAACATCCGACCGTAAAAAAGACCACATCGAACTTGCTTTTGAGTCTGTGGTAGCCAATCAAGATCACCGTTTTTATTATGAGCCCTTGTTTAGTGGACATCCGCAAGGTGGCTTAAAGCCTGTGCAGTTTGCTGGCAAGACAATGAAAGTGCCGCTTTGGGTAAGCAGTATGACTGGGGGAACTAAAGAAGCTGGTATCATAAATAAGAATTTAGCGAAAGCTTGTGGCCAATTTGGCTTGGGTATGGGTCTAGGTAGCTGCCGTATTATTTTGAAAGATGACGAATATCTGCCTGATTTTCAGCTCCGTAAAGAGATGGGAGATTATCCTTTATACGCCAATCTGGGCGTAGCACAGCTAGAAGAACTCTTTGATGAGGGCAAAGAAAACCTCGTTAAAGAGCTGATAAAAAGAACAGAAGCGGATGGGCTTATTATACACGTAAATCCACTACAAGAATGGTTGCAGCCAGAAGGGGATGTGTTCAAGAAACCTCCGCTAGAAGTTATTGAAAGAACAATAGATTTAGGAGTGAAGATTATCGTGAAGGAAGTTGGGCAAGGCTTTGGCCCAGAGAGTCTAAAGGCATTAATGAAATTACCACTAGCAGCTATAGATTTTGGAGCACATGGAGGTACCAACTTTAGCAAATTAGAAATGCACCGAAGTGATACCATGCGTCATGAAGCGTATGACAAAGTAGCCTCTTGGGGACACAGTGCAGAGCAAATGGTTGGGTTCTACAATTGCTTGAAAGAAGAATTGGGAGGCGAAAATCAAATGGCAGATATTCTCATTAGTGGTGGAGTGAGAGATTTTATGGATGGATACTACCATACTGAAAAAATTAATGCCAACGCTATATACGGACAAGCTTCTGCTTTCTTAAAGCATGCAAGAGGTAGTTACGCAGAATTGGAGGAGTATGTAGAGCTGCAGATAAAGGGACTTCATCTTGCTCAAACATTTTTAACATTAAGATAGATATGGTTAAGGGTTTTAGTAAGTTCTCCAAGGAGGCCAAAATAGAATGGCTCATTGATAATTTCTTCAATGGAAGCAGCGATGCTAGAGAAACGTTAGAAAATTATTGGCACTCAGATGCTAAGTTACAAAAGCTCCACGATGAGTTCATAGAGAATACGATTACGAACTTTTATATGCCAATGGGTGTTGCCCCAAATTTTTTAATAAATGGGAAAGAGTATGCTGTACCTATGGTAACGGAGGAAAGTTCTGTAGTAGCAGCAGCAGCTAAGTCCGCTGCTTTTTGGGCAAGTAAAGGTGGTTTTAAAGCCACGGTAAAAAGTACGACTAAAGTGGGTCATGTACACTTTCTCTGGAAAGGGGAAGACAAGCAGGCCTTAACAGCGTTTATAGAGGGTATAAAAGACAAATTCTTTACAAAAACAGAGGGTATTACCAAGAACATGCGGAAGCGTGGTGGCGGTATACTGGGAATAGAGCTAGTAGACAAAACTGAAGATGTACCTTACTACTATCAACTGCACGCAGAGTTTGAAACCTGTGATAGTATGGGTGCAAATTTCATAAACTCATGCTTAGAAAAATTTGCCGAGGTGCTCAAAGCGGAGATAGCAGAATCTAGTGTGTCACCCAATCAGGTGGAAGTGGTGATGTGTATTCTGAGTAATTTTACACCAGAATGTTTGGTACGCGTAGAGGTAAGTTG
Source organism: uncultured Bacteroidota bacterium (assembly GCA_913054375.1). Lineage (GTDB taxonomy): Bacteria > Bacteroidota > Bacteroidia > NS11-12g > UBA9320 > UBA9320. The sequence goes on along the minus strand of CAJXIQ010000195.1, from coordinate 621 downwards.
CCCGATAGAGCAAATGGTAGAAGGTACAGATATGTCTGCTGAGGCATTTGCTGAACGATTTACAACAGCGGTGCGTATAGCAGGGACGCAACCCTACAGAGCAGTAACGCACAATAAAGGGATAATGAACGGAATAGATTCTGTAATTTTGGCTACGGGAAATGATTTTAGAGCTATAGAAGCAGGAGCACATGCTTATGCGAGTAAAGATGGACAATATACCAGTCTAACCCACGCAGATATGAGTGATGGCCAATTTAAGTTTTGGATAGAAGTGCCATTAGCACTAGGTACGGTAGGCGGTATTACAGGACTGCATCCTATGGTAAAGTTCGCTCACCAGCTTATGGGTAAGCCTAATGCAGCAGAACTCATGATGATAAGTGCTGCGGTAGGTTTGGCACAAAATTTTTCAGCATTGAGAAGTTTGACTACTACGGGAATACAGCAAGGACATATGAAAATGCATCTGCTCAACATACTAAACCAATTGGAAGCTACAGAAGCAGAAAAAAAAGTAATCGTGCAACACTTCATTAAAAATACACCGCATCATTCTGAGGTGGTTGAGGCTTTCAAGCGAGTAAGAGGTGGAGAAGTGTTAAGCTGAGCAGTTATGCA
>CAJXIQ010000194.1 GCA_913054375.1 uncultured Bacteroidota bacterium | reverse complement strand
CTCCTTAAATGTCAATCCTTAAGGGGCTTTACCCAGACATTACGGAAACGAACCGGGTTGCCATGATCCTGCATTTTCAAGGGTCCCTTGTCCCCATGCTTTTTATATTCGGAAATGGAGTGCGGTCCGCGCCAACCGGTTCCACCGCTGAGTTCATGGTTGTCATGAATGACGTGTCCGTTGTGCACGACGTGAAACTTGGCTTTGCGGGTAACCTTTCCTTCGTCGTCGAAGATCGGGCGATGAAAAGTAACGTCGTAGGTCTGCCATTCTCCAGGCCCGCGTGACGCATTGACGAGTGGCTTGGCCCGGCCGTAAAGAGCCCCGCACTGTCCGTCCGGGTAGGTAACGTTCTTATAGGAATCAAGAACTTGAATTTCGTACTGGCCCATGAGGAAGACTCCGCTGTTTCCACGACCCTGACCATTCCCCTTGGCAACCTTGGGGGTGGCGAATTCGACATGCAAACAGCGACTCAGCTATATTTGAAGATATAGGTGCGAACCTGCCAGAAAGTGTGCCTGTAAATTGGGTTGAAGTAGATCCGGATATGAGTGATCACATCTTATTAGGGACAGATTATGGATTATACACTTCATTAAATGCTGGTCAAAGCTGGCAAAAAGAAGATCGTTTTCCTAACGCTCCTATTGATCAAATAAGACTGAGACACAGCGATAGAAAACTTTATATCTACACGCACGGAAGAGGAATATGGACAGCCAACTTAAAAAATAATCTTGTAGCATCCGTAAAAAAGACACCAACGATAAGTTTAAAAATTTATCCAAATCCTGCTACAGACTATATCCACCTAGAAACCAAAGCTGATCTTATTAAGGTATACAATTCTTCTGGTCAAGAAATAATATCAACGTCTAACAAGACCATTGCTACAGCAACTTGGCCCTCGGGCACCTACTTCGTAGAGGTGAAAAGGAATGGTTCCGCAAGCGTAAAAAAGGTAGTTGTTACACATTAAAACATTGTGTTGAATAAAGTAAAAAGCATTCTGCATTGCAGAGTGCTTTTTTTTTGCGTTCTGAGCTTTAAGTAATAGCTGCTACTATATCAGCTCGCAGCTTCTCAAGATCGTGACGTACATCGTCTGCAAGACTGTACCATCTTAGTTCATTCCTAAGATGAGGTAAAGACTCTTTCACCCTAAACCAGCAGATAGCACCATAGATACCTAGCACACCTGCAAGCAGTAATAAAAATCCACTAAACCAAAATGAGAGTGTGATAAACACGCAGAGAGTAAGAAGCATACCTGCGATCATCCCAAATCCTATTTTTACCGAGTCTCTGAACACAATACCTTTAAATTTAGACTCCACAAAAGCTTTTATTCCTGGGAGGAGCAAACTCCAAACCAAGTATATCGGAAAGCTGATGCCAAATGTAAAGATTGCCACTAAGGTAGATATAAAATCAAATGAACGTCCACCAACATTGGAATCTAACACCTTATGATTTTCCAATACTGCTTGATAGGATTTTACCTTATTTGCAAGAGTCTCATCCATGGAGTTTGCCTTTTCGATTGATAGTTTCCATGGGCCCAAATACTTATGTGTAAGGGGCCTATAGTTTTCATTAACCATCAAATCATGCACAAACTCTTTCTCCTCCGTATGGTCGCCTTTCGTAATCACTACATCGCTTTCAAATTTGACTTGTACCTTTTCCGTCACCATATCGGTAAAAGCTTTCTCATCTTCCTTTAGCAAATCTACATAATCTAGCAACCGGATGGGCTCACCGTAACTTACATGTACCGTTTGCATCTGCTTGCCAAAAGCAGTATAATTAAGGGCGGTTGGTACCACATGCAGGTCCATAGTATAATCACTACGTTTGAGCATTTCTAGTGCAATATTGCCTGTCCCCTTTTTAAGCCTTCTGAGCGCTTTCTCTGGATACGCTATTCCTTCGGTAAAAATGAGTATACAGTGTTTCAATGAAAAACGCTCATACAACTCATCCATGGTTTCCGCATTCCCCTTACGAGCAATCTTGGAGTCTGCGTCCGTGGCTCTAAAAATGGGTAATATGCGCATACTACGTAGCATATAGTTTGCTACTGGTTTCAAAAATGCATCTCCACGGGCGAGTGTATATACTCGCCTTCCAGAAATATGCTCGAAAATAACCCCATCCAAAAAGGATCATTTGCCCGTATTAAATTTATACGATATTTCTTTACAAGTTTTACAGTATTCCAGATTATCCTAAAAAAGGTATTTTATTTAGGGATATAACTACACTAATTAAAGATGAAAAAGCTTTTGCAGAAACTATTAATCAAATAGTTGAAAGATCAAAAAAATATAATTTTACCAAGATTGCAGCAATAGAATCACGTGGTTTTGTATTCGCATCAGCAGTCTCTTATATTTTAAAAAAACCATTTATAA
>CAJXIQ010000193.1 GCA_913054375.1 uncultured Bacteroidota bacterium | reverse complement strand
TCCTACAATAGGTACATTGTTTTCAATACTACATGACACGATGCATGCACTGCACCCAGTACAGGAATTTAGGTCTATAGCCATAGCCCAGTGGTGTCCTTTGCTATAATCATAATCATCCCACAAGGAGATCATCTTAGGCTTATGAACATGACTTCCTGCTAGTGGATCTATGTTATACTCATCCAATGTAGCTTCTCGTATAATGTCTCTTCCCTCGATAGAGTAGTGGGTTTGAGTGATACCAAATTCGTAGGTTGGAGCACCCGCTACTTTTTCAATTTTCACATCACCAATAGTGTAATCAGCGAAACCGCCTTTCATCTCTACAAGTGGATATGCATTTTGCCCCAAATCCTTAAGATCATTTTTAACATCATCTGGAAGTATTCTTCCGTAACCCAATGCTATTCCGTAGGTAGACTTCGTCTGTCCTGGTTGAATAAGTACCGGTATTTGAATGCTGCCTGTAGGTACAGTTATTTTCACAACATCACCCGTAGATAGATCGTTTGCTTTAGCATCTGGCATAGACATCGTTAGGTAATTATCCCAAGTCACCTTACTTACCGGATCTGGCATTTCGTGAGCCCAAGGAGTATTTCCGTAAGCACCATCTCGTACGCCTACTTTTTGATAAAGTACAAGCTCTGTTGCTGCTCCTTTCTTCGTAGCGAGAGCATCTGCTGCTTTACCACCTGTGATATTAAATGAAGGCACACTCGGCGAAGCAGTTTTTTCTACAACTCCCATTTCCAGTGCTTTATTAAAGTCACCACCTACTGCACTAGAAAATACTTTCTTGGCGTATTTGTAAGCGTGCGATAAATCGTTTTTCTCAGAAACATCAGCTCCTGCCCATGCAGCAAGAGAGCTGGAGGCCTGTCTTCCTTCGAATACAGGAGATATAGTTGGCTGAGCCAATACAAATCTACCTTTGTATGGTTGTTTTATGTCCCAACTTTCTAGTGGATGCAGATCAGTAGCAATGTGCGTAGCATTACTAGAAGTTTCGTCCATAGTGATACTTGTGCTTATACGTACAGGTATTTTAGCTAATATATCTTCCGTTCCTGAATAGCTATATACTGGATTAGAACCCAACGTAATTACAGCACCATAAGCACCGCTCTTAGCCTTGGAAAGGAATGAAGTAAATGCCGCTTCATCGGCATTTTGTCCCATATAGTAGTTGGTAGTGTCGATGGTAGTACCGTAACCACCCAGCATCATATTAATAGCGTTTACTAGTAATTGATCTGCTTCGTTGTTACTTCCACATACTACAAGTCCTTTGTTTCCTGCAGCTTTTAGTTCTTCCGCAGCTATTTTAATGTTGTTACCCGCTACTTCCATTCCTTTATGAGGAGTAGCCCCACCGAGTTCTCTGTAAAGAGCAACAAGGTGTTGACCTACGTTACTCATCTTCATGGGAACACGTACATCGGCATTACTACCTGTGAGAGACATAAGAGACTCAAACTGATAATGTTTGGACATTTTACCGTTTTTTGGAACTCGGTTTTTACTGTAGTCTGAGTGGAATTTGATTGGGCTTATCCAAGTACCTAGGAAATCTGCACCAAAACTTACAATTACATCTGCCTTATCAAAGTTGTAGGCTGGTATGATTGCTCTACCAAATGAGGTATTGTTTGCTCTTGTAATACCAGAATAGGATATGGGATCATACGCAACTACATCCGTGTTGTTGTATGTGGCAGAAAAGTCGGCAATAGCTTGTTGGCTGAGTAGACTAGTGCTACCGTCTGTGACTATAGCTATTGATTTGCCAGCTGCTTTTACTTTATTTAATGCGGTTACAACTTCTTTATCAAAATCTTTCCAAGCAATTGGTTTTCGCTTTCCTGCTACCATTGCCCCTTTCAGACGATTGGTGTCGTACAAGGAAAGAAGAGCAGAGTGTCCTAAACCATCGAGTCCGCCGCCAAAATAGGTAGCTTCTTTGTTTGGCTCAAATTTGATTGGTCTACCTTCACGTACTTTTACAAGCACAGGAAATCCTTCTGTATTACTAACAGAACTACTGGCGTAGTAAAGAGGTACACCAGGAGTGACATTATCTGGTTTCTCAACGTACGGTATTGCTTTTTTGATTGGAGCTTTGTTACACGCCGCAAGCGAAACGGCTCCCAGTCCAAAACCGAAATATTTTAAGAAGTCTCTTCTGTTGGCTCGCGTAGAGTCGTCGTTTGAAAAAACTTGCTCTAATGGCAATCCTTCGGAAAATTCGTTGGCGTTAGAAGATACAAACTCTTGTGTTTGGTCTAACTCTTCTACACCTTTCCAATAATTATTTGAAGACATAATTTGATTTTCTTTAATTGATAATTAATAGTGACACTTGCTACATTCTAGACCACCGTTTTCTGCTACGGTGATATAATCTTTACCTTCAGCTAGC
>CAJXIQ010000192.1 GCA_913054375.1 uncultured Bacteroidota bacterium | reverse complement strand
CTCAAATTTTTTGATGATGAGATAGTTCAGAATTCGTATAACAAGGGATTTACTACTATCAATATTCCACTAGATATAAGTGTAACTGTATCGCAACATGATGGTGAGCTTACCATAGTAACTCCAGAAGAAATAGTACGCACAGATAGCGATATGAAGGACATAGTAGACTATACAATAAAGGCGATGGATAATAGTGTGCGTGTGCCAGGTCTACGCAGAAAACTCATATCATACAAAAAAGTAATAGACGAGAATACTATAGTAGCTCCTGCCCAGTTCAGACGTAAAGTAGCTTGGTATAAGTTTGAGGTGAATTAGAACCATCCATATGAAATACAAAACCATTTTTCTCTGCTTCTTTTTGCATGGTTTTTATCATGCGGTTACCAAGAATTTTGGAAGAGGTAGTGTATTGATAATATCGGACGATAGCGAAGTAGACGTTTCAGGAGGGCTCTAGACTACACTGATGTCTGGGTTCTCTAATGCCACAAAATTTTATTTGTCGTTTGTTGCGTGTTGATTCAAGGCAATAGGTATGGCAGTAAAAGAGAGAAAGTAGTGCTTATTCTTTCTTCTCGTTAGTTGTATATCCAAAGCAGTACCGGTTTTGTGGAATTTTCTAAATACGGGATAAGTTGCTGCAATACCATAGGAGATACGGTAGGGCATCCTTCACTTAGACAGATATCATCTTTACATTCTTCATCGGGAATACAGGAGTGGGAGTGAAGCACCACATAGCGACTCAGTGCGTTGCTATTACTGGAGTCTAGCCCATATAGTTTGTAAGACGTACCAAAAGAGCCTTCGTACTGACTGCCTACCCGATAGTGACCTAAGGAGGAGCAATTGGATCCTAACTCATTACTGAACTGAGCAAACCTGTTCTCTGTACTTTGGCAATGGCCATGAGCCACCAAACCCTTCAGGAGGGTGTCATTTGTCTCTAAATTGAATGCAAAAAATCGATAGTTGCCTGAGTGTGGAGCCAGGTTGATAAGAATAACAAAAGCTCTATTATATTCCAAACTATCGCAGTATTCAGCAGCTTCTTTAAGGTGTCCGTCTGGAGTGGAGTAGGTCACTTCAATAGGGATGTGTGTAGTGGTAGATGGAGTGGTTTCCTTCTGGGGAACCAATACGCACACAAAGTAGATGGCCATCACCAACACAGTGATGTAGAGTAATACACGTATTACAAAATTATTGTTCAATGAATGTGAAAATTGACAGCCAAGAGTGCCACGCCTAGGCCTATTACAATAGCAACGAGTTTATACCGACCGTAGGTATGACTCTCGTTATTTTCAAACAAAATAGTAGTGCTAATGTGCAAGAACACACCAATAACTAAACCAATAAGTCCAGTGAGTACTTCCTCGTACCCTGTAAGTGAGAAACCTATGAGTATGCCAGAGGGCACCATTATAGCATATATAGCAATGTATAGGTAGTTAATGTTGGTTTTAGAGAACACACTTTTCAAAATTACAGCCAGGGCAAATGCCGCTGGAAGCTCATGCAACCCAATGGCAAAAACCATATTATTCTGTATCTCATCGCTAAAAGCACCACCACCAAGGCTCAGGCCCTCAATAAATGCATGTAAACTCAGTGCTATGAAAACAGAGTAAGGAAATCCTTTTTTGAGATCGTGTATGTGCAGGTGCCCGTGTTCGATTCCTTTGGTGAAAAAGTCGAGTACTATTTGCAAAAAGAAACCTCCGAGTATATAGTAACCTGCTTTGTGACCAAGAGTTTCGTATACTTCTGGTATGAGATTTAGTATGGTAATACTGATGAGGAATGCACCACTAAAGGCCAAGAATAATTTGAGCTGACGGGTCTTCTCCGATTGCACCAATAACCCAATAACTCCACCTATGAAGGGGAAGAAAAACAACATAAAAAGCCACCAAAATTGCATAGATGCGAAACTAGTGAAATGTTAATTGTGAACAGTCAATTATTGAGGGTTTGTTTGAGCGTAGAGGATACAACTGGAATAGCCTTAAATTTCGTCTATTGAGGTGTCTGGCAGTTCTAATACGCTGCTCGTAGACAATTCGTTTCCTGCTATTCCCTTAATACTGCCAAACAATGACCCTATATTTTCTTGTACTACCCAAATAGATTTTTCTCGCTGAGCCCAGATTTTGTGCATGGCTTTTTTCTCACTGTTTAGCTGGTTTATCATACCATCGTAGTTTTCTACTATGCGTTGTATGTTTTGTACAAATTCGTTGCTGGTGAGGTAACTGTACAGCAATTCCATTTTATCTCCTTTGTTTACCTCACTGCTTTTTACCGAGTGGGTTTTTATAAGCATTTCTCGAAGCACAAAACTGAGGCTTTTTACCTCATGAAATCCGCAAATCCATACACCATCCTTTTCGCCAAATCGGTCCATATCACTTGGCATGGTTTCCGTTACTATA
>CAJXIQ010000191.1 GCA_913054375.1 uncultured Bacteroidota bacterium | reverse complement strand
AAGTCTAAAATATGTGTATCTCTAGTGGTAAAAACTTTAAGTTTAGCTTTGAATTTCGGGTTGTTTTTTCCTTCGTATACTCTCACTGCTGGTCCACAGAGGTATATGTTTTCAAAGGTCTTTTGTTTCTTCTCAAAGGTTACTGTGAGTGGTCCTCCCTTTGTTTGAATCTTTTGTGATACCTTTTTTAGCGTACTTTCTTTTTCGAGGTAGTGTGCTATGGCTGCTGCTGTGACCCCTGTACCACAACTTAAGGTTTCATCTTCAACACCCCGCTCATAGGTACGTATGTAGAGTATTCCATTACGCGCTTCAAGGTAATTGACGTTTATCCCAGTCTCGCTAAATGTGTCGTTATACCGAATAGCGTGTGCTGCTGTGATTAGATCTAGCTCATCTATCGCTTCTGTATAGGCAATGTAGTGCGGAGATCCTGTATTTAGGATGTATCCTTCGTCTTCTACCAGTACCATGTCTACATCATGCATTTGTAAGCGAACTTCTTCACCTTCTATTATGGCGGTATGTTTACCGTCATTCGAGTTGAATAGGCATTTGTCTTCTGTCCAGCCAAGATACTTTGCATGCATTACGGCACATCTACTACCGTTTCCGCAAAAACTCTCTGTACCATCTGCGTTATAGTACATCATATCAAAATCTACGGATTCATTTTTTTTCAGTACGATAAGGCCATCTGCTCCTACACCATACTTGCGGTCACAAAGTTTAATAATTTGGGCAGTTGAGACTTCGTATATATCACTGGTGATAATAAAATCATTTCCAGTTCCTTGGTATTTATAAAATGTTATTTTTTTACTCATTGAGTACTTTAAGTAAGGTGGGGTTGGTTACTTGTATTAAGCGATTATGCTTGGCGTTATTTTCTAAAAAATATTGTTCTCCACCTATTTTGATATACAGTCTGCTATCTAGCTCTAGAAACTGAAGAGTTGCTAGTTGGTCCACGCCGTATAGTTTTAGCTGGTTGCCGTTATATTGATAACCTGTATAGTTTACAACACTCTGCCAATATTCTACCACTAGGTCTTTTACGGCAATGCCCCTTACTTGGACAGAATCATTTTTGGCGTCAATTTTTTTGTCTTGGGTTATTTGCTTATCAATGGATTGAGGTGTTAATTCCTCCGTGGCATTAGCTCTATTTCCTTGGTTCAAGGCAGCAGCATATACAGTGTAAGTCTTCTTACCAAGTAATTCATCACTACGTACGATAAGATCAGCGTCCTTGATTTCAGCTTGTTCTGTTACAGAAGTAGCCTCTGTTGCTACTCTTGGCTTTTCATTTACAGTATATCGGTCTTCTTCGACTGACATATCATCTGCAAAGTCAAATGCCATAGATTCTTCTACCGTATCTGTGTAATCAATATTTGAATTGTAATCTTCTATTGACTCTGTTTCAGGTTCTACTTCCAGAATTGGTATAGGTTCTACTATAGCAAGTGTCTGTGTATCTGTTTGTTTGATCTCTTTGGGTACTATTTCTGGCTTTGCTATGGCAGTGTCTGATGCACTAATTTCGGCTACTGTTAGCGGTATTTTTTGCTCTTTTTGCACTGTGTCTTTATTTTCTTTCTGTGATAAAGGAGCTAGCGAGAAAATAGCAACGGCTATAAGAGCTATCGCCGCTGCCGAGGCGAGAGTGATTCTCATTTTTGGATGCAGCGTATTTGCTGTTGTCTTGTTTAATTCTTCTGTTATGAATGATTTTAGTTCTTTTTGCCTTGCTATTTCTACTGCTTTAATTAAGCTTTTTTGAGTGGCTAAAGCCTCTCGCATAGAAGCATCGTTCTTCAAATCAATTTTAAATTTATCCAATGCGCGACCTTTAAGCTTCCCACTTAGGAAACTATCTAACATATGGTATGTCTCTTCATTTACATTCACAATAGGTCTTCTTTTTTGTACTGACTTATTACGGTAGCTTGTAGCTTTTTAAAGCACTGATATTTTTTACTTTTTACCGTGTTAGCATTGGCATAGTTCAACTTACTTGCAATTTGCTTTGTACTCAATCCATCAAAGTAAAAGTAAAACAGCAGCCTGCGGCAGGTTTCGTCCATTTGTTCTACGAGGGATACAATAATATTTTGGTCCATATCTAGATGCATCTCATCTTTATGATGTTCTAGATGATTGGCTTCGTCTACTAGTTTAAATTTTGTACGCTTCTTTAGCTCTTTGAACCATAAATTTTTGGCAATAGCCATAATGTACGTGCTGAGTTTGCTTTGCAGTAAAAAGTTTGGCTTGTTGGTATTTTTCCATACCGCAATGACCGTATCCTGCAGTATATCATCTGCAGCATTCTCGTCTCCACTGTTTTTTATCACAAAATTTTTCACCATTTGATAATGCTGTTTATAGAGATATACAAGCATTTGCTCATCTCCTTGTTTTATATTATCCAGTACGGTATGGTCTGCTATTTTACCTATGACTAACATT
>CAJXIQ010000190.1 GCA_913054375.1 uncultured Bacteroidota bacterium | reverse complement strand
AAGTTGCTGAACCTCAATTTGAGGGCCAAACCAAGACCAAATTGGGTAATAGAGAAGTTAGTGCTGCGGTAAGCCAATCTGTGAGCGAAATGCTGACGAACTTCCTCGAAGAAAATCCTACCGAAGCCAAATTAATTGTACAGAAGGTAATGCTTGCTGCTCAGGCTAGACACGCCGCTGCCAAGGCGCGTGAAATGGTACAACGAAAGACGCCAATGGGCGGAGCAGGACTACCAGGAAAACTATCTGATTGTTCAGAAAAAGACCCTACTATATGTGAGCTATACCTTGTAGAGGGAGACTCTGCTGGGGGTACAGCAAAACAAGGTAGAGACAGAAACTATCAAGCAATACTGCCCTTACGAGGTAAAATTCTTAATGTTGAGAAAGCCCTGGAGCACAAAATATATGATAATGAGGAGATCAAAAATATGTTCACCGCATTGGGTGTTACTATAGGTACAGAGGAAGATGCTCGCGAGCTAAACACCTCGAAACTGCGCTACCATAAAATAGTTATAATGACAGATGCAGACGTTGACGGTAGCCATATTCGTACGCTTATCCTCACTTTAGTATTTAGGTATATGAAAGCACTCATTGAGCAAGGATTCTTATATATTGCTACACCTCCTCTTTACCAAGTAAAGAAAGGAAGTAAAGCACAGTACTGCTGGAGCGATGAAGAAAGAGACGCACTTGTACGTGACCTAGGAGGAGACAATCCTGACAGCGTAAAGATTCAACGATACAAAGGTCTGGGTGAGATGAATGCAGAGCAGCTTTGGGAAACTACCATGGATCCAGAAAGAAGAACACTTAAGCTTGTAACACTTGAAAATGCCGCAGAGGCAGACAGAGTATTCTCTATGCTCATGGGTGACGAAGTGCCACCACGCAGAGAGTTTATAGAAACCAATGCTAAATATGCCCGTATCGACGTGTAGTTAACAATAGTCCTTACAAAAAAGGCCCGAATACAGAACTGTATTCGGGCCTTTTAATTGTCTCAAGTGCGTGTTAGATAGCCAGTATCTCTGCTAACTCAATAAGTGCAGGATCTACCGATTTTTTACCAGCAATAGCAAGAGCAAATGGAGTATAAACCACTTTATCACTCACGATGCCTACCGTTACACTTTTTTGTCCGGCAAGAAGAGCTTTCACTGCCTCTGATCCCAAGCGAGATGCCAATATCCTATCTCTAGCACTCGGGCTACCTCCACGTTGCACATGACCCAATATCGTACTTCTTATTTTCAAATCGGGATACAGTGCCGTAAGTCTTTTTTCAAGTATTAAAGCACCTCCCTGCTCATCGCCTTCTGCCACCACTATTATAGAGAATGATTTCTTTCGTTTATTCGGTCTATTGAAGTGCGTAATCACCTTGTCCCAATCAGACAAATCCTCTGGGATTAGTGCTCCTTCTGCCCCACCTGCAATAGCTACATCCAGGGCAATAAAACCACTATCACGTCCCATTACTTCTACAATAAAAACACGTTCATGGCTGTGTGCCGTATCTCGGATTCTATCTATAGAGTCTAGCGCTGTATTTATTGCTGTGTCATATCCTATCGTATAATCTGTGCCATATAAATCATTGTCTATGGTTCCAGGTATTCCGATACACGGCATACCGTACTCTTGATTAAAAATATTCGCACCTGTATATGATCCATTACCCCCAATACAAACCAACGCATCTATCTGTTGATCTTTCAAATTTGTATGGGCTGTCTTTCGTCCTTCGGGTGTCATAAAGTCCATACTACGTGCAGTCTTCAGAAAAGTTCCACCGCGTTGAATAATATTGGCAACCGATTGACGGTCTAAATCAATGATATCATTACTTATCATCCCTTCATACCCCCTTTGTATCCCTTTCACCTTTAGACCCTTGTAGATAGCCGTTCGCACCACAGCACGTACTGCAGCGTTCATCCCAGGAGCATCTCCTCCACTTGTATAAACTCCTAAAGTATTAATTTCACTCATAATTCTGTAATAGTACTGCAAATAAAAAAAAGGTGGGTGCAATGCACCCACCTTTTCTGATATTTTTAGTAAACAACTTACCGCTTATTTCAGTTGTCGTTTAAATTCAAACTCTACATAATCTAAGTTGTCACTTGGAGTACTCACTACATCTACAACTCTCACAAGAGAATAGACATCTGATCCTGCTAAGTTTAAAACATACACATCTCCATCAGCTACAGAAACAGTAGTTTGTGCAGTACCACCAAATTCCCACGCAGCTGCTATGGTAGCATCGTTTGTTACCGTGTTCCAAGCGTCATCAGATAATTTTTTGAAGGTAGTGCCGTTTCTAGACGTCCATCTCGCCGGCCAATCCGTATCAGCTTCAGAAATTGAATCTTGAATATCTTTCTCACTATTAGGAAATGATTGGAACAAAGGTGAACCTACAGTGATTCCAAAAGCTCCTTCATTCGGACCCCTGAAATTAAATACTCTGAAGCTATTTCCTTCATTATCCTCTGTAAGCGTCTCCAGGTTTCTCCCTGGATCTCCAAGATTTCTGATAGTTATGGCCTTAGTGGTACTGTTTCCATTCTTATCTGCTACTATAAATGTATATA
>CAJXIQ010000189.1 GCA_913054375.1 uncultured Bacteroidota bacterium | reverse complement strand
AATATCCTGCTGGACCAGAGCCCAATATTAGAAGTCGAAAATGCTGATGCTCTTTCATGATTTTACCTTCTGAGTGACATTTGATAAGACTGGTAAATAATTAGTAAATTATAAACATAGTTTACAAATTTTACCTATGTTTAAATATGAATTTTAAGGGTTATAAATTATAGTTATAAATTACTTAAAAATGATAAGCTATTTACTAGATCAAACCTTTTATTTCCAAATTAAATATACGGAAAGATGTCAAAATCGAAAAATATAGATTTCTCAGAGAAGGTTAAGCGCAGCATACGAGAGTCTGCTCTATGGGTGCTAGGTGCACTCGCATTTATTCTATGCCTGGCCTTGATTACTTACCATGTTGATGATCCAGGTATAGTGCAAATAAACAATAATCAAGAAATTCATAATGCTATTGGCCGAGTTGGCGCTTTTGTAGCGGACCTATTATTTAACTTATTCGGTGTTTCAGCTTATTTGTTTGTGGCTATGATTTTTTACTATGGATGGCTGTTATATTTGAATACTCGTAACACCGAGCAAACTGCAAATGCAGATTTATTTTTAAAGATTTGTGGGTTCATTTTATTACTTATTTCAAGTTCAGCATTGGCAACCTTGTCCTCTACCCAGAAACATCCTGAATCTCTGTAGGGTTCTAACGCTTCATCTTTGTCTGCTCCACATGGTAGACATATGACTTCATCCCATAATTCCCTACCGAATAGTAGGTCTAGGTTCTGATATCTTAATCTTTGTGCATACTTATCACTACTTAATGATGTAATACAATGGAATCTATATCCATGTAACATATTAAGTCTTTTCATGTAATAAACAGCATCTCTTAAAGGTGGTAAGAATGCAATTGCTGCCGACTCATTGAATTGTCTGACTAATTTCTTAGCCTCTGGTTTCTCTAGTTTAAACCTCTTGGCAATGTCATATTCATTGGTGACTTTTGTTGGAATGCCTTGATGATGCATCCACTGCGTAAATGAGTATTCCCAGTCACAGAGAACCCCGTCGCAGTCTACTAATATTATATTTTCTTTCATCATATTTCTCCTTATCATGGGTATATTATACTATGGTTATACCCTTTTGTCAACCATTTTATTCATTTATTTTAATGGTTTGGGACTACATCCTTCAGAATCATGCTTTACTATCCTTTCCACCATTAAAAAACCCCTCAGAGAGGGGTGTAAAATTCTCTCTTTTAGGGGTATATTATACTACATAAAAGAGGATGTGTCAACACTTATTTACTATATTTTTACTCTTTCGTGTGGTGTAAAATGTGTATCCAATATCATTAACTTATCTTCGTATTCGGCAATCTGGCCAATTTCCTTAGATATGGTCTCCATGATATCAATGTGATCTCCGACACCCACTGGGTTACCGAAGTATACTTCTACATTCATTTTATGCTTACCAATCTCACCTTGGTAATGTGCCCTTAAGGCTTCAATCATTCTAGTTCTCATATTTTTCCTATTTAATTATTGTACTGCTTCTTCAAGGGCAGCTACATATTTTCTCAAGTCGGCAATCTCACATTCAAGTTCGGCGACATACTCTTCTACTACAGCTCGTTGGATGCCGACGTTTTCCTCGCTTATCTCTACAGCACTGTAGTCTACTACAGGAGAGGTTGCCTGAAAGTATTGTTTAGGATCGCCACCGTTGTAACGAAACTGCAAGTACTCTTCTACGTCAGGAAATTGCGAGAATACCGTGTCAAGCTGCTCTTTAGCAATCTCTTGAGCTACAGCATCTGCAAACTTTGCAACGCCGTCGTAGTCTTCTGCAAAGTCTCCTTCAATTTCGTAGCCCATTTTGGACTTTAAAACATCAATGACACTTACCTCTTCTTCTACAGGTGCTTCAGTATCAGTATCTGCAAGAACTTCAGGCGAATCGTCAGAGTCTTCCGACGTTTCTTCTTCTTGTTCTACTTGCTCTTCCACTTCTTCCGAAACCTCGGGGGTCTCAGCAACTGCTTCTGGCTCTTCTACTGCTTCTGGCTCGGGCGTTGGAATTGCCGTTTGTCCCGTATTGTTAAGCAAGTTGGCTACGCTGACTTGGCTTAAATCCAATGATTTTTCTTCACTCATTCCTACAAAAGTATTTTATATACCGAATTATATGACGGATTATATTTGCCGTCTATTCTTTTTATTAATATCAACCTTTTTGACGTTGGAGCGCCACTTTTTCTTTTTCGACGTCTAACCGAGCCTTGTCAATCTCGTCTTTACGCCCATTACCGTCTGCATCTGTAGTCAACTTAGAGGCGACTTCCATTTTCTTAAGCTCTAGTTGAACCATGCGGTCTTTGTCGTTTTGATCCGCTTCAAACATCTGGTCTCCTTGCTTTTCCTGAGCCTGTGCCTCTGCTTGAGCTTGAAGTTGTTGCTGCTGCATTTGACTAGCCTGTTCTTGCATTTCTTTTTGCTGACCTTCATCAACACGAGTCATGCTTGAAACAGCAACAAGGTCCCTGCCTTTTGGAATCACTACGGCAAACATATGCCCTTGCTTCCCACCAGGGTAGCGGACGAGGAAGTGGGCACTGGCCCTTGGGTCGTTTTGTGCTTTGGCCGTTAGCCGCTCTTCAGTAAACCATT
>CAJXIQ010000188.1 GCA_913054375.1 uncultured Bacteroidota bacterium | reverse complement strand
TAGGCCCAGTTATACGCCATTTTTGGATAGTTTGATGAACGTATCCAAATGCTACACCAATGCATATGCCAATGGCTTGCGTTCTATGGATGCTGTAGCGTCGATCTACTGCGGAGTGCCCTCGTTCATGAAAAGACCCTTCATTGGATCCCTCTATACCAATAGTACCATTGCCAGTTTACCAGTGTCCTTAAACAAAGAGGGATACTATACGTCCTTTTTTCACGGTGCGGATGAACTTTCTATGGGTTTCAAACCCTTCTTACTAGCACAAGGACTTGACGATTATTATGGAAGACAACAATATCCTACAGTAAGTGACTACGATGGTACTTGGGGCATTTTTGATGAGCCTTTTCTTCAGTATTTTGCGAAAAAAATTGGAGAACAGAAACAACCTTGGTTTAGTGGCGTATTTACACTGAGTAGTCACCATCCGTATACTGTGCCAAGTGCGTATAGCTCTTTGCCAAAGGGAACCGCTGCCATACACCAATCGGTAGGCTATACAGACGCAGCACTACGAAAATTCTTTGCTACGGCTGTCAAGCAATCTTGGTTTGAGAATACGGTTTTTATTATAACGGCAGATCATACGTCTATAAATCAGACGCCAGCCTACACAAACTATAGAGGAAAGTATGCTGTCCCGTTAGTGGTGTATGGCAAAAACATACCCCCGGCTATCGATTCATCTATTGTGAACCACATCGACCTATTTCCGACAATAAAAAGCTTGGCTGGAGTAGAAAAAACAACTGCATTTGGTAAACAACTCAATGATTCTACAGGGAATTATAGTTTTCAGTATGATGGTAATGTCTACGTATGTACGTCAGACTCTTTTTCGCTGGTATGGAATGGGAGTGCAGATCCCGGACTATTTGCGTATAAATTAGACCCTGGGCATACGATGGATATTCAAAAAATGTACCCTAAAGTGGCATCAGAGATGCTACACAGCTTAAAAGTGTTCAGACAGAAGTACAACTATCGCTTGTTGAACAACGATTTTAAATAGGCGTGATGTACATTTGCCCCAATGGCAAAACCATCCAATCCACAAGGCACTCGGGACTTTGGTCCACAAGTAATGCGAAAACGAGAGTTTATTCTCGATACCATTCGTACGGTCTTCAAAAAATATGGATTTGAACCGATAGAAACACCCGCTCTTGAACTTTTAGATACATTAGAAGGAAAGTATGGTGAAGAAGGCAATAAACTACTCTATAAAATACGTAGTAACAGAGAGATAGTAAATGAAGTGTCCGAAGAAAAAGCGCTCGAATTAAAATCGCTTTTCCCAGAGCGGTGGATTCCCGGTAATTCAAAACTGGGCTTACGGTATGATCTTACCATCCCGTTTGCGCGTTTCGTGGTGCAACACCGTAATAATATTACTTTTCCATTTAGACGCTCACAAGTACAGCAAGTTTGGCGAGGAGATAGGCCAGCCAAAGGTAGATTTAGGGAATTTACCCAGTGTGATGCAGATTGTATAGGCAGTACTTCTTTGCTCAATGAGGCAGACTTGGTACAGATATACAACGAGGCATTTACCAACCTAGGCCTACCCAATGCTGTCCTGAAAGTAAACCACCGAAAATTTTTGGAAGCATTGGTAGATGAGTTGGATCTTGATTTTCCGGTGAGTAGATTCACATCTACATTGGACAAATTGGACAAAATAGGTGAAGAAGGTGTCATGAAGGAGCTGGTAAGCTATGGTCTAGATGAGGCCAAATGCAAGCAAATGTTTAGTATCATTGGCAATGCAGAGTTAAATAAAGCGAACCTAGAAACCTTTGCCACTGCGTTCAATAATAATGATATCGCTCAAAAAGCGATAGACGACTTGAGTATGTTGCTTTCTTTCTTAGAAGGGTATCATTTGAATATCCGCGTAGAACTCGACTTGAGTTTGGCTCGAGGATTAGACTACTACACGGGATGTATTTTTGAAGCAATAGTGCCAGAAAGTGGTATAGGAAGTGTTTCTGGTGGGGGAAGATACGATGACCTTACTGGGGTATTTGGCCTAAAAGACGTAAGTGGTGTAGGTATAAGTTTTGGTGTAGACCGAATATACGAAATACTTGAAGCTCAAAATGGTTGGCTAGAAAACCTTAATGATAATGCGAGTGTTCTGCTCTGTCATTTTGATGTGGCGACCCAAATGTACGCGACCAAAGTAGCCCGAACTCTCCGGGATAAGGGCCTTTCAGCAATGGTCTATCCCGACCAAAAAAGAATTAACAAACAATTCGATTTTGCCAATAAGATAGGTGTAAAATTTGTAGTGGTAGTGGGAGAGGATGAAATGAAAACGGGTAAACTGACGGTCAAGAATTTGGAAAAAGGAGAGCAGATGAGTTGCGAAGTGTCAGCGATAGAACAGTACATTACGGAGTGAGGAAATTCAATTTTAAAGATCAAATCGTTTTCGAAAACGATAACTACATAGCGATTAGTAAACCTGCAGGCGTAAGTAGTTTGCACGAGCGTTTAGGTCTGGCAAATTCGGTGATTGAGCAAGCCAAAAAATATGATCAGAATCTACAGCTCTGCCACAGACTAGATAAAGAAACAAGTGGAGTACTATTGCTATCTAAGCATACCAAAGCGTATGCCAATGCTGCAGTAGCCTTT
>CAJXIQ010000187.1 GCA_913054375.1 uncultured Bacteroidota bacterium | reverse complement strand
TGCACTTGGAGCATTGAACTGACTTAGTCCTTCACCCCTACCACCAAAACTAGCCATTTGATACTTAGAACTTGCAGCACCTGCAGGAGGTTTTACGCCTTCTAGACCAGTTGTAGTAAACTGATACAATGAATCTGTTGCCTTATCTACGACCAAAATAAAATTGGTCCCATCTCCGGTGATAGTAACGCCAACGGGCTCTTTAAATTTGTTTGGTGTCGCAAGATTTCCATCCGCTACGGTAGAGTCACTCTCAAAGAGTATGCGTGGCTCATAGCTTGCTCCAAAATCAGTTTCTAAATAATCAATCACTTGAACTTTGATTGATGTATTTTCTCCTATAGACGTAAAAACGAAGTGATTTGGACCACCTGCCGATATCTGTGGAGGTTGCACAAAGCTAGAAATACCCGTCGGCCGCTTAAAAAAGTCTCTGAAAAACCCGTTCGGAGTATTGACGATTACCGGTGTAATATAGGTTCCGTTTGCACCAAAAAGCAATACCGCATCATCTGGCCCACCAAATTTTTGAGGATTATTGTCTGTGCCTTTTCTGGTTACATAAAACCGATTGTCTTCAAGAACAGCAATTTTATTGAATTGTACATCTGCATCGCTTGAAGAGAAGGTAGACTTAAAATAAAAAGGATGCGTTATCGTATCCGTAATACGGGCATAGTCTATTCCGAAGCTTGCTCCTTCACCATGCATATCTATTTTGTAGATACACGTGACATCAAAATCTGTTCCTGCCACTGTTGCGGTATTCTCTCCTATGGCTAACAAGTCTAATCCTCTGGTCTGCGCTACAGCTCTCACTCCTCGCACTTTGAATCGCCCCAATTCTCTTCCACTCTCGTCTAGCGAGATAATCTCTTCCGTAGCCTTATCTACCACATAGATAAGTTCATCAAAACCCGCTATAATATCTACAGGTTCTTGGAAAGCCATTAATGCTGGCTGCACAGGAACATAGGCTACTTCCCTGGGGCTATAGGTTGGCACTTCTATAAATTCCGTGTTTGTTTTGGTTCCAAAAAAACCATCACAAGCAGATAGTAAAAGAACGACTCCTACCCATACTGCACCTTGTGCTACGCTGCTTATTCTCATCGTTTATCGTTGTTAAAAGGAATATGTATCCCAAAAATATGCTGAACACCCATTCTATTGGTTGGGTTTATACCGTAATCTACATAAAGCGGATGAGACCCTATTCGGGTTTTAATGCCCAGACCTGCTGTAGGTAAATTTTGCCCTTTCACGCTCAGTTTATATCCCAGTCTCAAGTAGAGTAATTTTCTAAGGCTTAACTCACTCCCAATGCGGATATTTTCTGCATTGTCACTCGGATGATTTAACTCCGCAGATACCAAAAGCTTTTTCGTCTCTGTCTCGTATGGCACAAATGACAGTCCCATTTTAAAAATAGTAGGTGCCGTATACTTTTCTACAGATACAACGGTTCGATTATATCCCACCGCGAGATCATCCCCACTTAAGGAAGAATTCCCACCAAAATTCTTAACCGATACCGCAAATGTGAGGCCTCTAAAATCTGTGGTGTACAAGAATCCAATATCACTAGTTACCGTATGGTTTTGATAAGCAGCAATACCCTCATAAACATATTTCACACCTATACCTAAACTAAATTGCTGCGATAGTCTGCGCCCGTAACTTAGGCCTACAGCTGTATTATTTACGTAAAACTGCTGCCCGGTTCCGTTGGGCTCAAACTCTGTACGCACCTCCATAGCTCCACTGTTTAAGCTATTCACCCCAAAACCGATGACAGAACCATCGTCTAACATCTTTGTACCTGAGAATAGTGATTGGTTTATACCCGCACCTATTACCATATTGCTGAGAACAAACCCACTACCTTCTACCTGAACAAGTGCGGCTGGATTTACCTCTGCACTGTATAGGTTTCCGGGACTAGCTACACTCGCTCCTCCCATCCCAAAAGACTGGGGGCTCATGTCGTTTTTTAAAAAACTTAGAGCAGAAAGACCTGCACGTTGCCCACCAAAATTGGGCAAGATTTGGGCAAAACTGGACAAGCCCAGAAATAAGCATGCAATAAAATTTAGTTGTCTCAAAATAGTTTTGCAAAAATAATCAGGTATGGTAAGACTTCTCACTACTGTTGATTATTAAATTGTTAATTTCATATTTAACGATTTAAACCACAAAACGCTGTATACCTTGCAGTTACCTTTCTATTCTGAAATAAATGTCAGATATCCTACCTTTATTTTACCAAAAAAATGACGAATAGCTACTCCAATAGGACGCTTACACCTCTATTTGCAATTACACTTCTACTTAGTTTTACCCTTGATAGCTGCAATGGAGAAAAGCAAATACTCGGTCTCAATATAGACGGGACTCCTAATAGCGTCATTTTTAAGCCTGCAATAGCAGGCTGCATTTAACAGTCTTACAGAGCAAGCACTAAATAGAGCAAAGCACAACAGTGCACGAAATAGGCCACGATATAGGGCTAGAAAAAAAGGAGTAAGGGCTGCTAAGGCCCATCATGAAACGGCTAACGGAGCTCATTACACCAATGAACACTGCGTAATGTATTGGTTAAATAGGGCAACAATTCATAACCCCCTTTTCTCTTGAATGGCAATGTGGAACTGTTTGGCAAACAGTGCATTGAAGACGTGATTGCGAAATAATTTTTT
>CAJXIQ010000186.1 GCA_913054375.1 uncultured Bacteroidota bacterium | reverse complement strand
TTTTTCTATGGATGGTCCTCTAGAGTACAATAGTAGCAAAGGATGGAGCAGAGAGCATGTATGGGCTAAATCACGAGGGAATTTCGGAACCTCTAGAGGCGAGGGAACAGATTTGCACAATTTATTTGCGGAGGATGTTTCTACCAATTCTGCAAGAAATAACAGAAATTTTGATGTAGGCGATACACGGTATGTGGACAACAGCGGAACCTATGTGGGCCCGACGGATGCGTATACCTCCTCTACGGACTGGGTGTGGGAGCCACCAGACTCATTAAAAGGAGATGTGGCAAGAGTCATATTCTATATGGATGTACGGTATGAAGGGGAGAATGGAGAACTCGATTTAGAGATAGTTGAAAGATCACTAAGTAACACAGACCAATCTCCGTTGCATAGTAACGGGAAAACCTTGTACAGTTGGCATTTGCTTGATTCCGTGAGTAAACAAGAACGTATGAGGAATGATACTATTTACAAATATCAACAGAATAGAAATCCATTTGTAGATCATCCCGAATTTGTACAATCCATCTACGAAGCTACGTTTGGTGAGATACCCGTTGGCCTAGAAGAAGTCATGAAAAAGGATACGTATACCATCTATCCAAATCCTTCTGCAGACTATTTGATCATAGAATCCGATTATGACGCTATTAAGAAAGTACTAATTACCAATGAGGTAGGCACGGTTTTCTTAGAACGCAACTACAATTCCAAAACGGTACAGTTAAAAACTACCGCAATGGCCAAAGGGCTTTATTACATTCAACTAACCAATTCAGTAGGAGAGCGGAGTACACGTGTTCAATTGATAGAATAGGCAAAATTTCACTGGTCTGTAGGCCACACTAGTGGGATTAAAATACGTGAAATATTGTACGCACTTGATATGAAATGTCTGGTGTTTTCACTCTTAAGACTATCCATTAAGCACAATCCTGTGTACTAAAAATTAGAACCTAGAAAGTATAGTAAGACGAAAAAATTAGTGTCTAAACACTCTAACATGACCAGAACTATCTCCATTATCATCATTGTATAATGATCCGATAGCAATAGTACTTCCATCGCTACTTAAAGATACCATTTCTCCAGAATAATCAGCTGGTACCTCACCATAAATTGATTTAATCCTTTTCCATTTGTTATTTAGGTATTTAAAAACATGGACAGCACCAACATCACCACCTATAAAACCATCACCATGATTAGCATTTCGTTCTCCTATAGCTATAATGCTTCCGTCACTATTTATTGAGACTGAAGAACCAAAATTGTCATTATTAAATCCAATTAGATCGCCTTTTAGTGTCCAGGTACCACCGACATTTTTATACACTTTAACCTTACCATTACTTAAATTCCAAGAGCTTTCTCCAGTAACCAATGTACTCCCATCTCCACTAAGAGATATTCGATTTGTATAACCTGTATTTAAATTAGTCAAGGTACCATCTATATCTGAACCGATTCTAATCCAATTACCATTTGTGTTTTTGAATACTCTTATATGACCACTATTGTTGAAACTTCCGTCATTAAATGGGGCACCAATAGCTACAACAGTCCCATCGCTGCTTAATGAAACAGAAGTTCCTGACTTATCACCCGACGCTTCACCGTTAATATCTGAACCGATTTTCGTCCAAGTGCCACTCACATTTTGATAAACTCTTACATGACCAGAACCTGAACCATTACCATCATTCTCGCGAGCACCAATGGCTACAATAGTCCCATCGCTGCTTAATGAAACAGAAATTCCTGACTCATCACCCGACGCTTCACCGTCAATATCTGAACCGATTTTCGTCCAAGTGCCACTCACATTTTGATAAACTCTTACATGACCAGAATTTGAACCATTACCATCATTCAAATAAGCCCCAATGGCTACAATAGTCCCATCGCTGCTTAATGAAACAGAAGTTCCAGATCGATCATCTGCTGCTTCTCCATCGATATCTGAACCTATTTGTGTCCAAGTACCACTCACATTTTGATAAACTCTTACATGACCAGAATTTGAACCATTTCCGTCATTCAAATAACCCCCAATGGCTACAATGCTTCCGTCACTGCTCATTGATAACGAATTCCCTGACCTATCAGCAGCAGCTTCGCCTTGTATAGCAGATCCAATAGACTTAGCTTGTGTAGGGCCACCGGACAGGTTAGTCCATAAAGATCCATTGTATGTTTGAAGATCTCCATTCGATCCGCAATCAGTACACCAAATCATTAAACCAGCAACAGGTGATGAAATAGCGTCTCTTTGTGCAAGAGTCATCCGAGGTGGTAAAAAACCTTTACTAGTAGAAGTCACATCTAATATTGATGAAGAGGCAGGAGAGGAAGTCCCGATCCCAACCTGTGCCTGGATACTATTTGCTGCACATAGCAACGTTAGAATGAGTATTGTTTGTTTCATTTTATAGTTTATAATTGATTGTTATAGTTTGACCAACTTATAGTTAGTAGTTTTTGTTTTCAGAAAATATGTTCCCTTTGGCAAGAAGCTTACATCTATATAATGGCTGCCAGCCTCTAGGATCTTTTGCCAATAAAAATACCCTGTTGCAGAGTACAACGATATGTTTTGATGTATAGATGTTGAAAAAGTTAGCTTATTGGTTCGTATGGGATTGCCCAATACCTGTAAAGTGTATTCATTACGTTCTGTGGTGAATTCGATTTTTCTTATTTCACTGTAGGAGCTCTCGCCATCAAAATCACGCTGCAGTATGCGGTAGTAGTTGTATCCTACAACAG
>CAJXIQ010000185.1 GCA_913054375.1 uncultured Bacteroidota bacterium | reverse complement strand
TGTTTTCTTGTGATAGTGTTTGGCTATTTGCTTCAGGCAGTGTTCCCAAAGAAGGCTGTTTAATTTTTCTGATGAAACAAAACACTCCATGTCTCAAAGTTTACTAAATCTGCATAGAAGCGGAAGTGTATGGAATAAAAAAAGCCGCTCCAATTGAAGCGGCTTCTATCTCTTTTTCTTTAAAAGTGATTACTTCTTCTTTAGCTCGGCCATGAGTTTTTCATTGTTTGCAATGTAGCCATAATCCCCATCCTCGTTTTCTTTTGCCATGGTCAAAGACTTTTCTGCTGTTGCAATAGCCTCTTTCGTTTTACCCATTTTTGCTTGGATTTTTGCTTTGTGGTGCATATACCAAAAGGCCTCTGGTCGCTTATTTATTGCCGCATTTATCCAAGTCAATGCTTGGTTCATATCCTTATCATTTTCTACATAGAAACGTGCGGCGTTGTAGTAGGTTCCGGCACTCGGGCCGTCTACGAGTATTTCTTTTATCTGCTTTTCTATCATGCCATTGGCATCTGTTTTTACGGCAATGGCTACGTGGGTATTTTCCCAGCTGAGGTTCATGTGTCCGTCAGACCCTACGAGATGACTAAAATCGATAGTAAACGTCTCTACAATATCATTCAATATCGTTGGTTTGATTGTAAACCGAGCAACGTCTTTAGCTTCATCATATTTGCCCGCACCCCACAATTCTGTATTGCTATTTAAGATGACCGTCCACTCAGCACTGTTAGGTATAGTAAAAAGTGAGTATGTTCCCGCTTTCACATCTTTTCCTCCTAGGTTTACATCAGTGCTAAAAGTAACAGATGTAGCCTTATTCGCTCCTGTTCGCCATACTTTACCAAAAGGCACCAATTCACCAAAGACAACTCTATTTTTTGCTCCTGGACGACTGTAGGTTACACTGATGTCTGTAAGGCCTAGTTTCTGGTTAATAGTAGCCGTAGGGCTCGGTTGTGGTGTAGTAAGCTGTGCTTGTGCAGCAGCTACAAGTAAGACTAATGCTCCTGCGAAAATGTTTTTTATGTTGTTCATGATTTTTTATTACGTGTATTGATAGGACAAAAATAAGGTAGAATGGTTCATTTTTTCTCCGCTCCATCATAGTCTTACTAGTACAATCAAAGTGAGTAGGAATTTGTATCTTTGTTTGGCTCCTGATCCATAATTGAAATTGAAAGCTTTAGAAAATTTAATCGTATTTATAGAAAATCCTACAACACGAGATACGGATAGGGAAAAGGCGCTATCTCAGCTTAATCTTTCAGGTACTACGACTTCGGAAATTGAGGACTTAGCCTATACCTATTGGCAAGAATATTTTGCTGAAAACATGCACAAAATTCTCAGCGAACGATTAGTCATAATCAGTCACTTACTGCCAGATAATGTTGTGAACGACTGCTTTCAAAACACTTTTCAAGAGTACCAGGACCGCAAAAAACAATTGGGTATTGACGATATGCGTAAGTATTGGGCACCATAACATATAGGCTAGAATAGCTCTAAAAATACTGTTAAAACGGACGCTAAGTTTAACTGAAAATTGTCTGTAAACACAGCATCTAGCACTAACTAGCAATGCGGAAAAAACAAGTAAATACTATAAATCAACAACAATGACAGCATTAATAACAGGAGCGTCTGCAGGCATAGGAGCAGAACTGGCTAGAGAATTTGCCAAAGACAACATAAACCTCATCTTAGTAGCTAGAAGAGAAGAAAAGTTGCAATCACTCGGAAAAGAGCTTTCTTCAGAATATGGAATACAGGTGAGTATCATTGCTATAGATCTCTCTAAACCCAGTAGTGCTGATGAGCTGTACAAGAAAGTACAATCTCTAAGACTCACCGTAAACTACTTGGTAAACAACGCAGGTTTTGGAGACAATGGCGAATTTGTAGAGAGTAGCCTAAGTAACCAAGAAAATATGATTAACCTCAATATTGTTACCCTTACCAAGCTTACCCATTTATATGGATCTGATATGAAAGCACGAGAGGGCGGCACTATATTAAATGTAGCCTCTACCGCTTCTTTTCAGCCTGGACCATTAATGGGTGTCTACTTTGCCACCAAACACTTCGTTCTTGCCTTTTCTGAGGCGATAGCTGAGGAACTTAGGCCCTATAATGTCTTTGTTACCACATTGTGTCCCGGTCCTACCCAAAGTGAGTTTGGAGAGCGAGCTGGGTTTGACAAGGTTGTCCCTAGCGATTCAAATCCTTTTCCAAATTCTGCAGAAGTAGCTAAGTTTGGCTACGCTCAAATGAAGAAAAAAAAGGTGGTTGCTATTCACGGTCTTTGGAACGCAATACAGGCAACCCTGATACGATTTGTCCCGCGTTTTTTAATTAGAAAGATCGTACACCTGAAAATGAAAAACTAATATCTCGCCTCTAAAACATTAAGGTGGTGTCTCAAATGGCCTATAATTAGATACCCAAACAATACGGGCTGTACCACGAATCCATTGGCCATCCCTTTGTATTTCATATTGGTCTCGTCCATACTGCTATACAAGTCTATACTCGTGTCTCTTAGTCGACTAAATTCAGTAATTATATCTGCCAATTTTCGTTGGTTTGCTTTGGAGTTTTTAGCGTATGAATTGTGATCAAAACCGGGGAGTTCATTCATCTCCCCTCGAGCAATAGATAATGAACGATACTGAAAAATACGCTCTGTGTCAATCACGTGCTGCAGCACCTCATTCACAGTCCATTTTCCTTCTTCGTAGGTATACGAGCCCTTATCCTCTGAAATGTCTGTTGCCCAAGCAATAAAT
>CAJXIQ010000184.1 GCA_913054375.1 uncultured Bacteroidota bacterium | reverse complement strand
AAATACCTTACTCCTACAGTGGTTATCCATTGGTCTATTGTCGCTTGTGCTTCTTTTATGGTCATACCAGCAAAGAAACCACGCTTTTGTAGAATTGCCTAAAATGCCCATGAACTATTTTCAGAATTCCAAGGGGTAACCAGGAATTTGAATCCAGACCTGAAGCCTTGTTTGTTGCTTTGGGAGACAACGTAGTATGCCCCAAGTTTGAAGCGCACACTACCCCACCGAAATAGTCTGCTAGTCCCTGTATGCAGCTCTGCGTATTGAAAATTGCGTTCAGGTACATATAGCAATCCTCCTCCTGCAGATAGCCGAATATTTAGTTGTTTTAAGCCCGGCAACTTGCTTGTCAAGAAACCATTGAACTCATGGTTGTAGTGAGACTCAAAGAAGCCTCTGAATACGGGGAATGTGCTATCTATGAGTTGATAGCCAAACATAGGAGGAATGAAAAAGTAAGGGTCTCCACCACGTTGGTAGCGATAGTCCATGGGCAACATTTCGGTAGTGTCTAAAAAGGACCCAATTTGTATGTTGTACTCGCTCGTTCCAAAGACACCTAAGTTGATTTTCTGGTTCATGCCCAATTCTATGTACTTAAAATCAGTTGTAGAATTAAAAATAGTGGGGACTGCTTGCTGGTAATACAGTGTAAAAGTGGGCCAACGAGAACCCAATACTATTTTCTCTTTTGGTTCTTGAATAAACAATTGTTTTGGTGTGTAGGTCAATCCTATCCGAATAACGCTGCTACCGTTATTTTCAAAGGCTAAAGGGGGGTTGTTTAAATTGTTAAACGTACTATCGAAGGCAGGATTAAATTCAAAATCAGTAAGCGGTTTACGAATGTTGCTGCTGAGGGATGTTCCCAAGTATAAGCCATTTATAAGTTCAAAAGAGTGCCCAAGACGAATGGTATTGGTCTCAAAGAAGTTTTTTCTACTCAGTATATCTTGAAAAGTGGCAAACTGATTGACAACATCAAATTCATTGAAATAGGATAGGTTCACCTTAGAAAGCCGCATAGGGTTGTACGTGAAGTTAATGGTACCTCCTCCTTTCATGTCGTTGTTCCTAAATCCATAGTTGAGAGTAGGAGAGACGTACAGGCGTTTTCTGCTTTCAAAAGTCTTGTTGTAGCTCATGTTATACTTTAGCCTAAAACCGCCTATAGCTACAGGGTTAATCATTGCAATAGCTGGGTTGAATTGCCAGACTACTTTCTTCTCTCTATTGATGTATCCTTGTCCATCCCACAAGAGGTTGAGCAACGTTACTTTATTGAATACAGAATCTATAGAATCCAAATACTGCGTACTATTTAGTCTTCGGAGAAGACTATCGTTATACGCAATGAACGTAGACTCTTCAGATGTAAGTGGTATCGGTCGTATGGTTGCCCAGTAGCTCGTATCTCTCTCGTATGCACTATCCTGAGTAATACCCATCTCCGCATTGAAAAAACGCTTGGCGTACGTGCTATCAAAGGAGTATTCTGTATAGAGAACATTGGCCGTTCCGGTCGTTGTTTCTGAGTGTGTTTTCATCTGCCATGTGAGATTTTCGGTCTGTAAAATCCATTTGCCTTGGTCATATCCGTAGTGTTGTTCTACATTAAATCGGTTGTAGACAATCAAGGACCGTTTAGGCAAGGATAGATTGACGTACTTCAATCGCCAGGTTCTATCCCATATGTGTATCTCACCAGAAAACAAAGCATTTCCCGTTTTTCGGGGTTTTACTTGTATGCGGTAGTATTTTTCTCCAGATTCAAAATCTGAACCCAGCATCTTAAACTTATAGCTAAGAAACGTGGTGTTGCTCAATGGACTAATATAGGAGTTGTCACCGAGTTTTTTTACTTGTATTACATTAGCATAAAAATCGAAGTCAGCATCTGTTGTATTGGTATACATCAAGGTTTGTTGATCACTAATACGTTTTGCAGCCTCTTTTACCTGTTTAAGACCACGGGGCGGCTGTATGTACTGGGTAAATTTTCCTTCGAAGTAATGGAGGTTAGGAAGACTGTCACGCTGTTTTTTAGTAACAGCGTCTAGTGTATTCACATCCTCCTTCTTCTTTTCTTCATCCTCCTCTTTTTTAGAACGGATAATTTGCTCTTTACTTTTTACATAGATTGTTCTCTTTTGGTTGAGGAATTGCGTTTGGTATTTTTTCTTTTCTGCAACAGCATTCCGGATTACCATGTAGGAATAGTCTTTCCGCTTGTTTGCTATTGTAATCTGCTTTAGCAGATCGGCATCTTCTTTGAGCACAATGTTTAGTGTGGTGTTACCATTTATCAATTGATCTACTTGGGCACTTTTGTAGCTAATGTATTGGAAACTAATGCGGTGCACTCCTTGGGGTAGCCTAAGCTCGTACCTGCCTGCATTGTCTGTGAGGGTTCCTCCTCCATCTCCTAATCTTACAAGCACACCTGGTAGTGGGGTGGCAATGGAGTCGGTCACGTAGCCGCGAAGCAAACTATACTCTTGTGCCGATACCGAACAGTAAGATGCAATTACAAGGAGTATGAGAAGAGATCGTTTCACGAATTGGGCTTACTGTCTTTAAGTGTTTCTATGGACAACTTTTTTGCAAATTTGCTTTACCCACACAAAGGAGCAGTTATTTATCGATGAATTTGCACTAAATGTGGGTATAAAAACGTACGGAAAGGTAGGAATGATAGGAGCAATCATAATTTTGCGTGAAATACATGAACAAAAAAGTAATTTTACTCATCCTAGATGGTTGGGGAATAGGGAACCACGATGATTCAGATGCCATTTTCAATGCAGCTACACCTTTTGTTGATAGCCTAGCAGAAAGTGCTGCGA
>CAJXIQ010000183.1 GCA_913054375.1 uncultured Bacteroidota bacterium | reverse complement strand
CTTACACTCTATTTGAACGGGCGATTCTTTTACTCTAAATGGACGAATAGTGTCTAGTGATGAGCGTCTCTATAGCCCATATAACGTCTCCCTTAGGATTTTTGGTAATGTCTGCATATAATTTACCATCAGGTATACTCACGTAGTGCCAAGAGCCCATATGGCGATATGTGGTATCCGCTTTTATGAAATCCATAAAATTACCACTCATCTCTAGCGAGTAGTCTGTAAGGATTTTATTGATGCGTTTATTCGCTTTTTTGCTCAGGTGCTGCTGTGCTACATATCCTACGACTCTGTGGCCTGTTTTGCCCCAAGAGAAGGCACTGGTACTAATAACAATAGCCAATAAAATAACTCCAATTCTTTTCATGATTGCAATAATACTATCGTCACCTCTAAGAAATTACGAATGTGAAGAATTGGATGGTTTTTGTTATTTTTGGATTATTAATAATCAAATTCTCATTTTCTTAAGTCTCGTTCTTTTTTGCTCATGTAAAAAAGCGGAAGTTGTATCCTACACAACCACCAAGCTCATTGCACATCGCGGCAATGGATCTATCGCTTCTGGACTTGGGCAAAGTGAAGAAAATACGCTAACCGCATGTGAAAAAGGTTTCTCACTTACAAACGGAGTAGAAATAGATGTACAGCGTAGCAATGACTATGTGGTTTATATGTTTCATGATATATCTATAGACGCATGCCAAGACCATGATATAAAAAGTATTCCAGCGAGCACTTCCGATATCATTGAAAAACAATTTAAGTGCATGGGCAAGCAACCAAACCTTTTTAGATCGCTGCTGGAGCAGAACAGTATACTCTCTGAAAACAAAGATATATTCGTTGATGTAAAATCCATTGCAGGGTTCAGTACGGTGTTAAAAATGCCAACTCCACAGCACTATCTCAATCTGATGGCTCAGGATCTCTTTGCACTCCTAGACGGATATCCCTATCAACCCTCCATAAACATAGAATCCGAAAACGGGGTTTTACTAAATGCGTTTGAGAAGCATCACCCAAAAGTAAATACATGGCTAGCAAGTTATGGAGATTTTGAAAAAGCAATAAAACGAGCATCCAAAGAAAACTATACGGGCATCTCCATAAAAGACGGAGATTACATCACTGCAACTCAAATAGAAAACGCTCACAACCTAGGGATAAAAGTCTGTGTTTGGGTGGTAAATGACCAAGCTAGATTTGACCAACTCAAAGAGATGAAAGCAGATTACGTACAGACGGATAATTTGTATTTGGAGAACTAGAACTGTTATTCATAGTTCAAAAACCTAAATTTGAAACCAATGAAGCACATCTTTTCTCTTCTCCTCATCTCGCTTACACTGTGGGCTACCGCCCAAAATCCTGCTGCATACAACATCTATAATGCCAAGGGTAAAAAAGTAAGCTACAATAAGATGATAAAGACCCTCGCCAAGCAAGACATAATCCTCTTTGGCGAGCAACACAATTCTGCCATCGCTCACTGGCTTCAACTTAAGGTAACCAAAGAACTATCCGCTAAGCGAAGTATTCAATTGGGAGCCGAA
Source organism: uncultured Bacteroidota bacterium (assembly GCA_913054375.1). Lineage (GTDB taxonomy): Bacteria > Bacteroidota > Bacteroidia > NS11-12g > UBA9320 > UBA9320. The sequence continues at coordinate 1,289 of CAJXIQ010000183.1, read as the reverse complement.
ATGATAGAAGCAGATAATCAAGAAGCTCTAAACCGCTATTTGTCAGATTCTATCACCCAAAAAGGGCTAGACACAACTGCACGTCTTTGGCCCAATTACGCTACGGATTACGCTCCTTTAGTAGATTTTGCCAAAGCAAATAACTTGCGTTTCACTGCCACCAATATCCCACGTAGATATGCGAGTATGGTATATAGAAGTGGTTTCTCCGCCTTAGACACACTACGTAATTTGGAGAAATCGTGGATGGCTCCACTTCCTATGGCTTTTGATGCTAGTTTGCCTACCTACCAAAGTATACTGAAAATGATGGGACCACACGGCTCTCCTAAACTAGTAATGTCACAAGCAACCAAAGATGCTACGATGGCTCATTTTATCTTAAAAAACTACACCATTGGAAACCTATTTTTGCATTTTAACGGAGCATTCCATTCAGATTTCTATGAGGGAATACTCTGGTATCTAAAAAGGCAGTCGCCCGACCTTAAATACAGCACTATCTCTACCGTAACTCAATCCAGTGTGGATAGACTAGAAATGGAAAACTTGAGCAAAGCTGACTTTATCATCGTGGTGGACGAAGAAGTGACGACTACATACTAACGTCTTACATTTGAGGGATAACAATTCATTTTGGAAGAGATATACGTAAATAGAGGCATAAGAGATCTGCTAGTAGAACTAGCGGTGCAAGGTAGAATGACCAAAAGGATGTCGAATTAAAAGTGTGGCCTCGGTTCTTGCATCTGCATACATATTCCATGCGTACTACCAACATATAAAACAAACCTTCTAGCATCTTACATATTCCTTCTATACTGACCTCCTACCTCAAACAGCGAGCTCGTAATCTGCCCGAGTGAGCATACTTTACATGCTTCCATCAGTGCTTCGAAGACATTACCGTTTTGCAAGGCTACTTGCTGTATATCAGCGAGTATCTGCGTAGCTTCTGCATCGTACCGCTTGTTTAGGCTTTGGAGAGTATTTATCTGAAATTGCTTCTCGTCTTCTGTAGCACGGATCACCTCTTTGGGCAGTACCGTGGGCGAGCCTTTGCTGCTTAGGAAAGTATTTACCCCTACGATAGGGAAGTCACCGTTATGCTTCAAAGTCTCATAATAAAGACTCTCTTCTTGTATCTTAGAGCGTTGGTACATGGTCTCCATAGCTCCTAGCACACCACCACGTTCGGTTATTTTATCAAATTCTGTTAGTACTGCTTCTTCTACCAGTTCGGTGAGTTCCTCCGTGATAAACGATCCCTGCATTGGGTTCTCGTTGCG
>CAJXIQ010000182.1 GCA_913054375.1 uncultured Bacteroidota bacterium | reverse complement strand
CCGCTTCTAGCAAAATTGCACTGGCAAAGTTTGCCGCACAGACCACGATAATAGGTGCCATTATATTGGGCAAAATATGCTTAAACAGTATACGAATATTACCAAACCCTAAAACCTTAGCAGCTTGGATGTACTCCATCTCTTTGATCTGCAAAACCTGACCTCGGACAATACGTGCAAGCTCTACCCACATACTCAGGCCTATGGCTAAAAAAACTTGGTACAAGCCTTTTTCTTGAAAAGCAAAACTGATTGCAATAGCTATGAGTAGACTCGGAAGGCTCCACACTACATTGATAAGCCAAAGTATAATACTATCTACCCAACCACCAAAGTATCCACTAAGTAAGCCCAAAGTAGTGCCTATGAGCAATGTAAGAAGTACGGACATAAAACCAACCAAGAGTGATACCCTAGCTCCTATTATTATCCTGCTGAGAACATCGCGTCCGTAACGGTCTGTTCCTAGCCAATAGGTTCTATGCGAAATGTCTGACAACTGTATTGCCCTAGAGGATACTTGCCAGTTTAACAAGCCATTTTTTGAAAAAACAGCAAAGCTGTCCCCACGTACTTTGGATATAGGCACAAACGCGTATAAGGCCTGTTCTCCACTTATCAACTTAGTAAAGAAAGAAACGTGTTCAATATCCTTCTTTTCACTGGTACACAGCATATCTACGGAGAAACCCGGTTTCTGCAAGGCAATCTCCAGGTATATATCATTGGCTTTGGGAGTAGCATCTGGCGTAATCAAATATCCTAAAACAGACAACAAGACCAATAGTGCTATGAACACTAACCCAAATATTCCGAGTCTATTCTTGGCTATCTTTTTTAGCATGGCTTAGATTGAGTTCTATGGCCGTAAGCACTGCCATGAAGCTATACAAGGGTACTGCTATTTTATCAAACTCGGTATAGTTATTTAGCACACCATGTGCAAAATAGGTGACAAGTCCAAGGAAGACGGCCATACTCAGGTAACGCGTACTACCGCTCAGTACCCGTTGATGCTTAAACGCAATACTAAACACCGCTATTACAATCAAAACGAGAAAAACAGTACCGAGAAAACCGCTTTCGGCTAAAGGGCGGAGATACTCTGAGTGTATTCCTCCCAGCTCTCCTGCATTGGTGCTAATGATAGTCATCTCGTGTGGCAACTGAAACTGTCCATATTGAAACGTATATGTTCCCGGTCCCCAGCCCATTATTGGCTTTTCTTCCCACATGCGCACTCCGCTGCCCCATCTATTGAGTCGCTCCAGATTACTCGGATCACTCGATACATTGCCCACGCTTTGCAGGTGATTTTCTATGTTGTCATCACTTTCGTTTTTATTTCGTGAAAGGTCTGTAAGCAGGTAATCCATATTGGCCAGAATACCACCCAATGCTAACATCATAAAGAGTATTAACTGTTTGAATTGTATCTTCAGTAAAAACACTAAATAGAGTACTAAACTAATCACTAAACTTAGCCATGACGCCCGTGTAAATGACATGGCAACCGCCAATACCATAAATAAGAATAACACTAAGCACGCGACACGCATAACAGAGGTATACCCCATTTGTCTACCGTGGATAGTAAAGACAAATAAGACCGGAACTACAAAAGATATGCAAGCTGCATACATACCATGATCTGGTAAGAAAGGACGCATTGCAGTATATGCATATGCTCTAGTAAAGCCACCTCCAGCGTGAACAACTAAGGTGTACAGGCTGAGTATAACGACAGCTACTATGAAACTCCAGATAAATTTCTTGGCCACAGATTCATTTCTAAAATAGCGTGTAAGTAAGAAGTAAAAAATACCAATATACCAACTTTTCATCAGTACGTACTTAGCTGATATAATGGGCATTGTGCTTGTAATAGCCGTTATAGTCATCCAAGAAAAGTCTGCTAGTATTAGTACGCTCAACAAAATAGTTACTTCTGGAACTACCAGTTTTTTACTCTTGAGCATTTTGAGTAATACCCCAATAAATAGGAATATTATGAGTGGTTCCGTAGGCAAGCTGAGATTGACAGAACTGTAACGCTCATCGAGAAGGTGTACAGAGAGCGGAGTAGCAAATGCTAAAAAGTATAAAATGTATTTTGGTTTAGTGATTGCCACCCATGCAAGTAATAATACAACGGGCAATGCCATTGCTATATAAACCTCAAAGTAGACGGCAGCCATGCAGTAGATAAAAAAGACTCCTGCACTGGTATACAAACGTTTTATGTCCAAAGACAAATCCACGTTTCTATTTTTTGAGCTTGCCCAATTGTTGCATGACTAGCAAAACTAGCACACCAAAGAAACCTGCCGCACCTGTCATTAGAAGTACGATAAGCCAACGTACAGGATATGTTTTTTTCTCGGCTGGCGAGGCACTGGTTAGAATAAATTTTTGAGGAAGCGTTTTTTCAACGTCTACCTTTGCTTTTTCATATCGCTTACGCAGCTTACTCAAGCTTTCAAGCTCGAGTATAAGTGTTTCATTCAAGTAGGTGAATTCTCCTGCATAAGCTGCTAACTTGTCCTGTACAGCTTGCAATCTTCTACCTGTAGCAGAATTAGCTGGTACTTTGTATAGCTCCTCTGCTATTGCTCTAGACTGTTCTTCGTAATTAGTGATCCCTTTTTTACCCAAGCCTTGCAGTTTTTGACGCAGTCCAAACACTTCTTTTTCTTTGCCTTTGAACTCATCTTGAATAATGGCAAGTGCTTCTAGGGATACTTGTCGTTGTATTTCTGTTTTCACACTATCATACAAAGCCCCTATTCCATTTGCGATTTCTGCTGCTTTTATTGGATCTTCGTCTAGTACATTGATCGCCACCGCTAGATGGCGTGTTCTACTGAACTTGATATTACTTTCCATCTCTCGACCTAGATCTGTTTGTGGACTACCGTCGTTTACATCTATATCGTAGTGGTTTATTAGATCAAAATTTCTTAC
>CAJXIQ010000181.1 GCA_913054375.1 uncultured Bacteroidota bacterium | reverse complement strand
CAAAACAACTTATATTATTAGACCAAGCAGAAACGCCCCTATACGAGATAGAGAACGAACTAAACAAACACGCAAATCTAGAAATCGTACTTGCAAATGTGTGCAACACCAGTCGTTTAGAAAGAGTGTTCAAACATTTTGAGCCTGCCTATGTTTTCCATGCCGCAGCATATAAGCATGTACCATTAATGGAAGAAAACCCCTACGAAGCCATAAATACAAATGTATTTGGAACACAAAATCTTGCTAACCTTGCAGTAAAATACAGAGCCAAAAAATTCGTATTTGTTAGTACAGACAAAGCGGTTAACCCGACAAACATTATGGGTGCAAGTAAACGTATTGCTGAAATATATGTTCAATCTCTCAATGCTAAGCTACACCTAGAATCAGATAAACACACCCTTTTTGTTACAACACGTTTTGGAAATGTACTTGGCAGCAATGGGTCAGTTATTCCTCTTTTCAAAAAACAGATCGAACAAGGAGGCCCAATAACAGTAACACATCCCGAAGTTACACGCTTTTTTATGACTATTCCAGAAGCTTGTCAACTGGTGCTAGAAGCTGGTGTCATGGGGCATGGCGGTGAAATTTATATTTTCGATATGGGGGAGTCAGTTAAAATAATTGACCTAGCTCACAAAATGATACGTCTTTCTGGATTCGAAGTGGGAAAAGATATTCAAATAAAATTCACTGGACTTAGACCAGGAGAGAAACTAAAAGAGGAGCTTCTAAACGATAAGGAAAATACAATAGGCACACACAACCCTAAAATAATGGTTGCCAAAATGCCTGAATACAACTATCTGGAAGCCAATGAGCTCATAGCAGAGTTATACAAACAAAAAGATAACCTGAAGAATAGACATTTGGTAAAGACCATGAAGTCTATTGTACCGGAATACATCAGCAATAACTCCATCTACGAAGCTTTAGATAAGGACTTTATTGATAGCTAGTCTATCGTTTGAGAAATCCAATTGGCTGTCTTCCTTAACGAAATGAGCCTATCTGCGACTTGAGTCACTGGAGCAGGGACCAAATCATTCTGAAACATCACTGTAAACGTATCACCAGGAATGATGGAATATCTAACTATTGTACTGGGCCAGTCAGAGTAACTGCTTAAATACTCCGTGTCATAATTTTCCCACTTGGCTAATGCAGTACTATGTACTAGTGAAGCTAACAAAGTGTCTGAAATTGTAACAGTAGACACTCCTAGAGGTTCCATAAATCGTTTACCATGCATACGTGCACGACCACTTCCGTCTAAAACAATTTTATACATAGGGCAACTACCAAAACAGGCCGTTTCTTCTACGCTTAAAAACCAGTTCTTCTCTATACTTTTATCTACTCCACCCATTTTCTGTGAAGTACAAGTAACAAAAAACGCTGCAATGACCAACGTTAGTAGTCCGTAACGGATCATTCTACTACTTACCTTAAATCTATCTCAATGACGCCAGGCTTATTCTTTGAATTGAACTTGAAATAGCTGTCATTCATATTTACATTGGGCTCAAACATAGTAATTGTATAAGTTGTTACGAGACCATTTTTACTATACACAGACATCTCTTTCACCTTATTTGCCAGTTTATCTATCCCTAGTTTTACTTTGAAATATCCTTTGTTCTTATCAATAGGTATCAGCTCTACAACATCTAGAGTCGCATTTCCATTGGTCACTTGTCCCGCATATTTATGCATAAACCCTTTTTCATAAATCGTAAATATTTCCGAAGGGTTAATATCCATCTCCGAAGCATTAAACTTTGAAATTTGGACCTCATTGGCATCCTCCAAATAGGTCCAAATAAGTTTACCATCACACCAAATCTCTTGACCAGACATATTTACCCTAAATTTTTTACCTTTTTGATAAAGTGTTCCGCTCTGCTTCACGCTTGTACTGGTTTGCTTATTTCTGATGCTCACAGAAAATTGTGCTTTTACAGACTTATACGTCTTATAGGTTTTACTTAGTTTATTAAGCAAGGCCTTACTTTGGTTATCTTGTGACTGAGACACAGAAGATAGTGGTGTTACTAGTGTCAACACCAAGACGCTTAGTAATAGTATTATTTTTTTCATTCTATTTTTTTTATGTTCTAGTGTAAGTTATTCAAGAACTGTTCCAAAGCGTATTCATCTGGAAGGAGCACTTGACGAGCTTTACTACCCTCGAATGGGCCTACAATATTAGATGCTTCCAATTGATCTATCATGCGTCCTGCTCTATTATATCCTACCTTTAATCTTCGTTGTATTAAACTTGTACTCCCTTGCTGGTGTTGCACCACTATACGCGCCGCATCCTCAAATAGAGCATCTCTATCATTGGGGTCTAGTTCTTTTGCCTCTCCGTCAGATTCTTCTCTTACTTCGGGCAGAAGGTGTGCGTCTGGATAACCACGTTGGTTCCCAATAAAACCTGTAATGGTGTCTACCTCTGGTGTATCTACGAATGGACACTGAAGGCGAATCATATCACTCCCAGTAGAGTAGAGCATATCTCCTTTACCGATCAGCTGATCTGCTCCATTACCGTCTAGTATAGTTCTACTATCAATCTTACTGCTTACTCTGAAAGCGATCCGAGCAGGGAAATTTGCTTTGATAGTACCCGTAATAATATTGACTGAGGGTCGTTGTGTTGCCAGTATCAAGTGAATACCAATGGCTCTAGCTAACTGAGCTATTCTGCCAATAGGATGTTCTACTTCTTTACCCGCAGTCATTATTAAATCTGCTACCTCATCTATAATTACTACGATATAAGGCAAATATTTATGTCCTTCTTCTGGGTTAAGCTTTCTCTTCTTGAACTTAACGTTGTACTCTTTTATGTTACGCACCAGTGCAGATTGGAGCAAAGCATAGCGTTCATCCATTTCTACGCACAAAGAATTAAGAGTTGTGATTACCTGCTTATTATCTGTTATAATGGCGTCACCCTCTCCCGGTAGTTTAGCGAGGTAATGGCGTTC
>CAJXIQ010000180.1 GCA_913054375.1 uncultured Bacteroidota bacterium | reverse complement strand
TAGAAAAAGCATACCGCCGCGAAAAATGCCGAGAAAAAAAAGCACAAAAATAGGTAAACCGATAACGTAGGGGAGTTGTTCCAAGAAATGAAAGATAGGTCCGCTACCATATTTTATCTCTTCTCCGGAGTACGGATTTTGATGAAACATCCATAAAAAATCATTGAAGACAAACAGACCTGCTATGCCATAAACAGCAGTGCCTATGCCTACATACGGCAAAAACTTCCATTTTTTTGCTAGGAGTAAATATAAAAGTATAATGACTGCTACCACATAACCTTCTGAGCGAATAAATGGTAAAAAGGACAGTATACCCATTGCCAATGCTGTCTTGTCCTTGAGCTCATAGTATACTATGGCGGTAAGTCCTAACATAAAAAGAGGCTCTGTAAGACCCGAGGATTGAACCAAAAAGAAACTATAGGCAAAGAATGATAGAAACACTCCCCACCATCCGTTGAGCGAATAGTGCTCGAAGATACGCTGAGTGAGGTACGCAGAAATCAGCACGCAGACTGTGTTAAATAGCTTCATTCCCCACCATCCCAAAGCAGCAAAAGGAGACGAGAGAAGAATAAAAAGAGGCTTTGACCACATATTCATAAAATAATGCGGTGTGTGCCAGGCTTGGTGTGCCTCAACATAATGCAGTACACTATCACCAGTATCAAAAGTACTTGGGTTGAAATAGACTAAGATTACATCTAAAACTACGATAATGAGCCAAATAATACTTTTTCTGCTCATAATGCAAGTGAGCCGTTAATCCATTCACCGTCGAGGTGAGCTCCGTAGGTTTTATAAAAACCTAAAGCAGGTTCATTCCAATCGAGTACTTGCCATACCATACGCTTACAGCCCATTTGTTTGCCGAATTCAAGACAGGTATTGAATAGTTGTTTACCAGCTCCGATACCACGATACGATTCAGAAACAATAAGATCTTCTAAGTACAAACACTTACCTTTCCACGTACTATAGCGGTAGTAAGTGATTGCTGTTCCTATAATCTTACCCTCATATTCTGCCACAAAAGCGTCGTATATTTTAGTGCTTCCAAAACCGTCTTTGAGCATCATTTCTTCCGTATTGGATACTTCATCGGGAGCTTTTTCGTATGCGGCTAGTTCTCTTACGAGTGCTAATATAGCAGGGATGTCTTGCGGTTTTGCTGCACGTACGGTTGATTTTTTCTCCACTGATTGTAGCCTTTGGTTATGTGTTAAATCCTTTAAATAGAATCGCTACACAAACTTAGCATTTAATGGAGTATTCAAAAATATTCTCACAAAAAGCAGATTTGAATCGGGTTGTTTCCGTAGCCTTATTCGCTAGATTAACGTTTAATCAATAGTCGTTTGCTCGATTTTTAATTTTACTATATGACTGGGTTACGATGCAATTCGCTTAGCAATACTGAATTATACTATTCAATTCCTCGGTGTTTTCGTCTGTTAAGAAAAGGATAATTACGCATAAAATTAGCCGAAAAATCAATAGACTAATGCAACCAATTTTATCTTTTAAATTCAAGGTCAGGATTAATAAACTACCTTACTATTTTTACTTCAACTACAACAGCTATGAAACTGCAAATAGTTCTTCTTTCACTATTTATCACGAGTTCATTCACAAACTCAAAAGCACAGAATGCTCTTGTTTTACGTGATTTTGGGTGCATGAATAGTGGAATTAATTGCAATTTTCATATCCTTTTTTTGTCATTAATAGTCTATAAATGAACGGTTTGAAAGAAATAATCTTCATTTTTTTACTTTTGTAAAATAATGACATACCCAAATTTGTTCACAAAGAAAGAGTGTGAAAAAGCGATAGCCAGAATAGAAAATCTTACAAGTGAAACTAAACCAGAATGGGGTATGATGAATGCTGCTCAAATGCTAGCTCATGTAAATGTAGCTTATGAGTTTGTCTATGACCCTGGTAAGTATAAACGGCCAACAGGATTAAAGAAGTTTTTCATTAAACGACTTATTAAGCCGTTTGTAGTAGGGTCTAAGCCTTATAAACGAAATGCTCAGACGGCACCAGATTTCAAAGCAGCTAGTGTGTCCAATGCCGAATTTGATACAGAGAAAACCCGATTAATCAATTACATTGAACAAGTGGAACGAGATAGTATATCCAAATTTCTATGTGTCGATTCTCACTCGTTTGGCTTCCTTACAGAGCAAGAATGGAATACACTGTTTTCGAAACACCTAGAGCACCACTTGAATCAGTTTGGAGTCTAGAGTATCTTACACGTCTCTAAATTTCCTATACCCCAATCGTTCAACTCTTCCTGACTCCATAGCTCTGGGAAGAAAATACGTTTCTGGTATTTTGGTAGCATGTATTTTCGCCAATCACTACCGCCAGTCGCTTCTTCTACGGTGCCGTCTGGTTTTGCAAGGTATTTTCCTGCAGCGTGATAATGGGCCATCACCCAACGTACATTCATAGTATGATCGTAGTGACGCATAGCGTTTTGTAGTTGTGTATTATTGCGTTGTTCTTCTGGTAGTGATTTGAATTTCGTCCACAGATTTGTCTCGTTGTATTTTTGCATAAAACGAATAAAATCTTTTCGGTACTTGTTTTCAAAGTTGCTTAAGAGTGCATTTTTTTCACCTGTTTTATGGTCTTTACCCGCGGCTTGCCAGTACAAGTGTTCAAATGCGTGGCTATATGGTGTGTCACGATCTATGGTGCTTCTAAAGCGATTATCTATGAGATTGATCAGTTCTGTACTCGCAAACTCTATCTTACGGTACTGTGCACTTTGAAATCCACTTGCAGGAGTTAGGGTATGTCTGAATTTTTGGTACTGTTCCATACTCATACCATCGCCCATCACTTCAAATGATGAGGCCAATACATCTACGTATCTGCTCACACGGTATAGCTTTTCTGAAAAGAAGTCTATAGTCAAATCTTGTTTCTTAGAGACTTGCTCCAGTTCCCATAGCATCATTTTAAAGAGAAGTTCGTTTACCTGA
>CAJXIQ010000179.1 GCA_913054375.1 uncultured Bacteroidota bacterium | reverse complement strand
AGTCTTTGGGAGATAGTATCTATAACTACACCACACGAGTGGTTCACGAATTACGACCCAATTACATACAAATTGGAAATGAAATAAACTCAGGTATCCTTCATCCTTATGGTATTATTTCCCCCAGTAATAATAACTTCATCCACCTTCTTCAAAAAGGGTGCTCTGCAGTAAGGAATAACTCACAGGAGTGTAAAATCATCGTGCATTTTGCTGGGCTTGAAAATGCCGATGTCTTTTATAGTCAACTAAATATACTTGATTATGACATGATTGGACTATCGTACTATCCTATTTGGCATGGCAAATCACTCCATACACTCGAGAATACCCTAGAAAATTTAAGTGCATTACACGCAAAGCAAATCGTCATTGCAGAGACAGCATATCCATTTACGCTGGAATGGAACGATTGGACCAATAATATCGTGGGATTAGATGATCAATTGATATTACCTGATTATCCTGCAACGGTTGAAGGCCAGAGTGACTTCATTAAAGAGATAAAGAGAATTACCTACGAATCAGACAAAGGAATTGGATTTTGCTATTGGGGGGCAGAATTAATTGCATGGAAAGGAGAACAAGGAACAGATGCATCACCGTGGGAAAATCAAGCATTGTTTGACTTTAGCAACAAAGCTCTACCCGTATTAAAGCAATTCAAACTATAACTGACACAATAGATTTGCCATATGGATAAACCTAACTACCCTGTAAATAAATTCTGACTAAATATACATTTAAATAACCTGCGGGGTGTAAGAGTGGCAATGGCAACTCAATCTGTACCACCACAGACAAACTCAGCTGGTATTTCAGTCCCAACGGAATCAATTGTACCATTTCTACTGCACCTATCCTATTGCTTACAAAAGAAAAAAAAAGGGAGGCAAAATATGTTTGCCTCCCTTTAGTTATTTTAATGCGTAAGTTATTTTAATACGAAACCTACTCTGAATCCTGACGTGAACATGTCAGTACTGTAAGACCCAAAGGATGATTTTGGTGTTTTAGCGTTATCAGGCAAACCCGTATTCTTTCTGGTACCCGTACCCTCTCCGTAGTTATCCTTACCATATCCGATACCAAATTCAAGACCCATATAGAATGAGTTAGTTACCCAGTAATCAGCACCGATACCAACACCAATCTCAAATCGACTTGTTGATTGATCAGCAGTTGCTGTAGCGTCTTCCATGTAGAATCCAGTGCCTGAAGCGTCTTGCGTGTAGTCTGTCCACTCTTCCTCGTATGAACCAATTCCGGCACCTATCGCAGCTACTACGAAAGGAGAAAATTTATCATTTCCAGCAAAATGCTTTTCAATACCCACTCTTAAACCTATCCCTGAGTTTGATATTGTTTGTTCTCCAGACTTACCGGTAAAATCTGAACCATCATACTCCAAAACAGTATTTGTTTGATTAGACCCAGAAAGACTTAAATCAGCTCTCAGAACAACATCGCTTGCGATGAAATATCTGGCACGAAGAGATGGAAGAGCAAACTCATTGTTCCATTCCTTGAGGCTAAGATTTACCTCTGTTAATAAGTTTCCTTCAGAAGGTTTTTGAGCAAAGGAAGTAAATCCAAAAGCTACTGCTACTAGTAATAAAGTTGTTTTTTTCATGTTATTTTATTTTTGGTTAAAGGGTACAATAAGTGGAATAAATTTCATACGGGCAAAAAATCATCAATTATGATATTAACATGACAATCATTTACGTGTACTTTGATAGACCACTACACCGTCAAACAAGAAATCATTATGTCCTTGTAGATTACAAATTAGTGATAAACCGAATAATCCTGAGCTTAAGGGAAGTCTTAGGAAAATATTTGAGTCCTGTCTCTAACCAGGTAGGCTTATCTAAAATACTCTTGTAATGTGAAAACGCCCTAAAACCACTTGCACCATGGTAAGAACCTATGCCACTGTGCCCAACTCCCCCGAAAGGCAGATCACCGTTGGCAATATGCATCACAGCATCATTTACAGCTCCCCCACCAAATGAGACCTCCTCGAGCACTCTTTTCTTGATTTCGTTGCGCGAGGTAAACACGTAACAAGCAAGTGGTTTAGGTTTTGATTTTATGATTGCAATAGCCTCGTCTAAGGTATCGTACGAAATAAGAGGTAAAATAGGACCAAAAATCTCATCTTGCATACACGCATCGTCCATACTAACGTGGGAAAGTATGGTAGGTGATATGGTACGTGCTTGTAGATCACAAATACCTCCATATACCCGTTTATCCGTTTCTATAAGTCCACAAAGTCTTTTGTAATTTTTAGCATTAATTATCTGCACATAATTACTATTGGCCACATCATGTTGCTGTGCGTCTAACTCCTTTTTCATTTGGGCTAAGGCCTTATTATATATACTGCTGTGTACCAAAACGTAGTCTGGGGCAATACATGTTTGACCTGCATTCAGATACTTGGCCCATATCAATCGTCTTACTGACGTCTTTAAATTGCAGCTTTTATCCAAGATAGCAGGGCTTTTACCTCCAAGCTCTAAAGTGACTGGAACTACGTTTTTGGCAGCTGCTTGATAGACTAATTTACCTACTGTAGCACTTCCCGTAAAAAATATTTTATTAAATGGCAACTCGGTAAGGGCTATAGCCACTTTTGCTCCACCTTCTGCCACAACAAAAAAACCTGGATCAAAATTATCATTTACCAAAGTGGCAATAGCTTTACTGGAATTTTCCGGGATTTCACTGGGTTTGAGTACCACACAACAGCCCGCTGCGATAGCTGCTATGGCAGGAGCAAAAGAGAGTAAATATGGATAGTTCCATGCACCTATGATGAGGCTTACGCCTAAGGGCTCAGCTATCACATAGCTACGACCGGGTAAATTAATTAAGTTGGTTTTCTTAGCTTGTATAGTAGCCCATTTTGTCACATGAGCTATGGCATTATCTAACTCGCTGTACAACAGATTCAGCTCGGTTGTAGTCGTATCAAAAGCGGACTTCTTAAAATCGAGATAAATAGCTTTATTAAACTCAT
>CAJXIQ010000178.1 GCA_913054375.1 uncultured Bacteroidota bacterium | reverse complement strand
TTACCTACTTTAAGATAACGCTCTGTGATTTTGTTCACAGCATCTATAGCACTCATATCTGCTATTTTACTTTCTTTAAAATCGATAACAATTTCATCTGGATCATCGGTAATATCAAATTTCTGACCAAAAACAGTAGTACTCCCGAAGAATAAAGGACCAAAAATTTCATAATGCTTGGCTCCTTTCTCGTCTATAAACTTGCGCGCTCTAATACGCTTAGCACTTTCCCAAGCAAAAACTAAAGCAGATATAACAACACCTACTAATACAGCAAGTGCGAGGTTATGCATAAATACAGTAACCAGAATAACGACTATCATAACGAATATATCATGCTTTGGCATCTTATTAAGTGCTCTTACACTCACCCACTCAAAGGTGCCAATGGCCACCATAATCATAAGCCCCGTAAGTGCTGCCATAGGTACTTGCTCTATAAGGTTGCTACCAAACATGATAAATACCAAGAGCATAACAGATGCTACTATACCCGATAATCTAGCACGTGCACCGTTGTTAATATTAATAAGACTCTGACCTATCATGGCACAGCCTCCCATTCCACTAAACATACCCGTAACTACATTGGCAATACCTTGAGCCACAGCTTCCTTGTTTCCGCTTCCCCGAGTTTCTGTGATCTCATCTATGAGGTTAAGGGTAAGTAAACTCTCTACAAGTCCTACTGCTGCCACGATAAGTGCGTAAGGTGCTATAAGCAATAGCGACTCCCACGTAAGGCTTATTCTAGGTATCCCAAATGGGGGAAATCCACCTGCTATAGGGGATATATCTCCAACAGCTGTGGTATCTAATCCAGAGAACTTTACAATGGCAAAAACCACCAGAATAGCTGCTAGCGAAGAGGGAAATTTATTAGTAAGCTTCGGCAAGCCCCATATGATGAACATCGTGAGTACTACTAAACCTATCATTATAGCCATGGGTGTTCCTGTCATCCACTCCAATTCACCTGCTCCATTTTTCACTTTAAAAGAGCTCATCTGTGCCATAAAAATTACTATAGCCAGACCATTCACAAATCCATACATCACCGACTGCGGTACAAGACGTATAAACTTTCCCAGTTTGAAAAACCCAGCGACCATCTGAATAACACCCGCGAGTATGACCGTAGCAAAAATATACTGTGTAATTTCATTTAAGTCTATCCCCGGAATCATCAGCTTCAGTTCTGCAATAAGACCAATAAATACAATAGCAATAGCACCAGTAGCACCCGATATCATTCCGGGTCTACCTCCTAAAATACTCGTAATTAAACCGATAGAAAAAGCTGCATACAACCCTGTAAGTGGAGATAATCCTGCCAAAAGAGCAAAGGCAACGGCTTCTGGAACAAGTGCTAAGGCTACTGTAAGTCCAGATAACGCTTCTGTTACGTAATTTACATTTTGTTTGAAATTGAAGAGATTTAAGTATTTTTTCATCGGTTTATTTAGTCCTTTTTGGCTAGTAAGGTGCAATAGTAGCACTAACTATAGAAACGAAAATCTTAATCCATAAAAAAAGCCATTATAGTATCAATCATGATGGCTATGTACTTCAGGTATACATGCTAAAAAAAGAGACGAAATAGTAGATTTATATACCACTAGGCTCTACTAATAGCACTTTCTCCTTATCCACTTTTACCAAACCAGGTGTAGCTCCTTTGGGCTTGCGTATATATTTACGGTCGGTATAGATAACAGCCGCCAGACTTTCGCTTTTAGCCTTGCTATAAAAGGCTGCTATAGATGCTACCTTTTCTATGGTAGAAAGAGCAATAGATTTCTTACTCGGATTACAGATAATAACATGAGATCCGCTCACATCTTTGGCGTGCAACCATAGGTCAAACTTCGTGGTGTAAGAGCGAAGCAACGCATCATTGTCCTTGGCACCTTTACCTATCCTAATCTCATAGCCATCGATAGTAGTGCTACGATACGGTACACGGTCCTGCCGCTGACTGCTTTTAGACTCGGTTACTTTTCGTATTTCTTTCAAGCTTTCTAAATCACTAAAATCGGCTATCTCTTTTTCTTTGTCAGCAATCTCTTGAATGATTTTGTCTAAATGCTTTTGAGCATACACACGTTGTTTACTTTCGTTCTTGCCTTTTTTATAATACCGTTCGGCATTGGCTTGTGGAGTAAGCATCTCTTGTAGTTTTACAACTACTTCTTTTTCCCCATCGAAACTAGTGAGTTTTACTTCCTTGGCTTGCTTTTCTATTTGCCACATATTGGCCATAAGCAAATCGGCTTTCTCTTTGTATGAGCTGGCTCTATTTAGTTCTGCAAGGCCTCTTTCTGCAGATTTGAGTTTCTTTTTGAGATTGGATAGCTCTTTGGTTAACTTACCGGTATAGCTCGTACGCGTCTGGTTGTAGACTTGATGCGAAATGTGCAAACGTGCATGGTGATCCAATGCATTCAATACATCATCATATTTCGCTACATTCATTGGACCTGATGCATGGTCTAGCGTATACCTCTTTTCTCCTTTGTTCAAAAACAAGGTTTGACTCAGCACCTTGGATTTAAGCGATGTAAGGATTGCTTTTTTATCTGCCTCTAGTGCTGTGTCAAATCCTTCATCTTGCAATTGTTCTATCTCGGTCTTGGATAAAAACTTAAGGTCTACAGCATGCTTATCTTCTGTGGTGAAAGAATATACCGGCTCAATCTCAATTTTGGTGTTTTTGGAAGGAAAAGAGGCTAACCACTCACCATCACGGTAATGTGTTATTTGGCCAAATCTACCGAATAAATGAAACGTTAATACTTCGCCTTTTTTAAACTTGATTTTAAAAATGCGGTCATACGGAAAGCTTTGAACAGAGGTTACTTTTTTACCTTTCAGCGTTTCATAAACAGTTAATCTATTCTTCTTCTGAAGTTTTTCGAAATCCGGAATTTGAAAATATGCCTGCCCTTGAAAGAATGACACCTTGAGTACGATAGATTCAAAAACAAAGTAAATGTCGTGTAATGAAGTAGAAAAAACATCGATTAGCACACTGCTATCCAATGCTTTTTTCAGATGATCAGCTAGGCGTTCTATCAGAAATG
>CAJXIQ010000177.1 GCA_913054375.1 uncultured Bacteroidota bacterium | reverse complement strand
GAGCTTGTGCTGAGAACGCTTCATTAAGTTCAAAAGCATCCACATCTGCAAGGGTACATCCAGCTCTATCCAAAGCTAGAGGTACTGCCTTTGCGGGTGCGGTAGTAAAAAATTCTGGTTCGTGGGCTACATCAGCAAAAGAAACCACTTCTGCTATGGGTGTAAGACCTAATTCTTTTACCTTGTCCTCACTTACTAATATTATGCATGCAGCACCATCGTTGATAGTACTTGCATTTGCAGCTGTAACAGTTCCCTCTTTCTCAAACACAGGACGCAGTGAAGGTATCTTATCAAAACGCACATTCTTGTACTCTTCGTCTTCATCCATTAAGATAGAATCTCCCTTACGTTGAGGTATTTCTACAGGTACTACTTCTTCTTTGAATTTACCTGCTTCCCAGCTAGCTGCAGATGTTTTGTACGAGTTGATAGCGAACTCATCTTGTTCTTTTCTTGTGATGCCGTTTAATTTAGCGGTGCTATCGGCTGCACTACCCATCATGTACTGGTTATATACGTCGCGTAATCCATCGTGAGCTAAACCATCTATGGCTGTAAAGTTTCCATATTTATATCCTCCTCGGGATCCCGGCAAATAATGAGGAACTTGACTCATATTCTCCATGCCTCCAGTCACCACAACTTCATTGTGCCCGAGCATAATGGAAGTAGCTCCCAACGCGACAGATTTCATGCCACTAGCACATACCTTGTTTATGGTTGTACAGGGAGTAGTATCCGGTAATCCAGCAAATATAGCTGCTTGACGAGCTGGGGCTTGCCCCACTCCTGCCTGCAATACATTACCAAAGTATACTTCATCCACATCACTCGGTCTAACCCCAGATTTTTCTAACGCTCCTTTAATAGCTACAGCACCTAGCTTAGGTGCTGATATCCCACTCAATTTGCCATTAAAACTTCCCATGGGAGTCCGAACTGCTGATACAATATATACACGTTTCATACTCAACAAAAATACAAGAATATTATCGAAAAATCGGGCTAAAACAGCTGCTGTTTGAAACCAACTTGAATGCCTCCAGTATATTGATTTTGTGTAATGGGATAGGGCTCATTAAATGTAGAATGTAGATTATACTTAAACTGCGGAGTAGCATACACCTCTAGGCGTTCTCCCACATACTGAGAAAAAGATACTCCAATACTTGCACCCAATCCATATTTTCTAAAAATATCTTCTTTGCTGTTCATCCAATAGTAATAGTCTGTATCAAAATCATATACCAGTGCATTTACATGATCTAGTTTCTGAATGAGTACAGCAGTATTTATTGAAATCTTAGACTTGGAGTACTCCTTGACTGCATAACTAGCCCCAAGGGGTATTTCTAAGAACGAATACTTATTAGTGTACGGCAGGGACCCTTGACTTTCTCCAACCGATCGTTCATACTGAGGCTTGTTTCCCATGAAGCTGGACATGGCAAAATTGGGATCGCAGTCATCTGCAGCACGTACATGAAGTTGCTCACCGTATTGAGCATAGTGCAACCCAGAAAACAGGCTTAATTTAGATGATATTCGTTTGCCAAAATCTAGTCCTATTGTATAGAGTATGATGGTTTTATCAGTAGCATTGCGTTCATTCTTTGTAAGTCCAAACGTATATTCTGTATTCCCATCTCTCATAATTCCTGGAACATTACTCGCATTATAGCCAAAGTTGCGGTAGCAAACACTGGGTGCAAAGCTAATACCAACATACCAACTCCCGTGACGTGGGACAAGCGCTGGATCAATTAAATAATCATTTTGCATTCGCTCTACATACTTCTGAATTTGCTTGTTTCCAAAACTAGCTGAAATACTGTTAACTGTAATCGTTTCAGAAGAGAACAATTCTTTGACCTGTTCCGATTTTATAATGTCATCGGTATGATTTTCTTTTGTTAATAAGACTGTTTTTCTTCTTACTTGGGGAATAGCAGCGTCTTCGGTTGCCATTATTTCTAGCGGTTCTGCGATCAATTCTCTTAGGATAGAGCTAGCAAGGTTAGATGAGCCTTCCGTTTCCCTGGATACGGGAGCTGCTTCCTGTGTGGACCAAAGCGTACCAATTTTAAAATCAAAATCAGTGAATGATTTGCCTGTCAATAGGCTGTACGTCTGAAAGCCAAACAATGCCATACCGCCCAGTATAGCCGGCGTTAGTAACCACGTTGCTAGCGTCGATCTAGACGAGATGTTCTCTTGTATGTCGTTTTGTTGTGAACCCAATACCTAACTACTTGACTAACAAATATAATTAGACAAGTATAACTTTATCGGTAATCTATGTTTTATGACATAAAAATGAATAATCTTTACGGTTGGAGTCTTATGACATTCCACGACCCATCAGTTTAGCGATACACAAGTCGATCGTGCAGTCTATTGGGTCTTCCCTGCCAGAACTCAATTTCTTTGGGTTCTACAGCAAAGCCACCCCAATGAGGAGGTTTTGGTATGGCTGTATCTGTATATTTCGTTTCAAAATCTTTAAGCTGCTGCTCCAAATCTTCTCTGCTTTGAATTGGGGCACTTTGTGAGCTGGCCCATGCTCCTATCCTACTGCTTTGCGGCCTTGAGTTAAAGTAGGCAATAGATTCTTGTTCAGATACTTTAGAGGCGAAACCACGAACGATTACCTGACGTTCCAATTTTACCCAAGGGAACAATAAAGTACAATTACCATTTTGAGCAATTTGCTGACCTTTATGGCTCTCATAGTTGGTATAAAAAACGAATGCCTCTTTCCGCAGGTCTTTTAGTAGTACGATTCGTGAATCCGGTTCTGCATCAATATTAACCGTAGTTAGAACCATTGCATTGGGCTCTACGATACCTTCTGCATTACTGGCATCTTCAAACCATTGGGTGAAGAGTTCAAAGGGATTGGAAGGCACATTACCCTCTATTAGTTCTCCTGAGGTATAGTTTTTTCTTAGATCCTTCACTGGTTATCTTCTGAATAATTTTTTACCTCCACGAGCTCCTGTGCCATTATTCATAGCTTTCATCATCTTTCGCATTTCATCAAACTGTTTTACCAGTTTATTAACCTCAGCAGTGGATGTACCACTTCCTTTTGCCACTCGTTTTTTAC
>CAJXIQ010000176.1 GCA_913054375.1 uncultured Bacteroidota bacterium | reverse complement strand
TAAATCTAACTCATCACATCGCTCTTCTGTAAGTGGTACACAGATGAGTCCACGTCCTTCAGTGGCCATAAAGTTGACCATCTCTGTAGTGACATTACGAGCAGCAGTTAGAAAATCTCCTTCGTTCTCGCGGTCTTCATCATCTACCACAATGATCATCTTGCCGTTTTGGATTTCTTCTATTGCCTCTTCTATGGTGTTTAGTTGTCTATCGCTCATACCGTGAAGCAAAGGTAGTATTTATACGAATGTTTGTATGCACTGATGCAGCCATTCTTGATATTGGAAAAGTTATAAATAAAAAGGTGGCTTCATTATTCATGAAGCCACCTTTTTACCGTTTAAGTCTAACCGTTATTTGGTAAGGATAATGCGCTGTTTCCAGAGTATACCTGCTTTTTCTATCTCTACAAAATATACTCCTGTAGGATTGCCAGTAATATCTAGTTGCTGCTTTCCTATGATGTCCATTTGTTGGGATAATACCACTTGGCCTAAGCTGTTCAATACCCTGCAGTTGGCGTCTGAAAGATCATAGCCTTCTACCGTGAACTTCCCGTTTGATGGGTTTGGATATACGCTTAGTCCTAGATCCACTTGTTTGTCTTTTACGGTTAGCGGGTGTTGCACTGTGAACTTTATAGTACTACGCTTACCGAAATCGTTGTTAAAGTTATGGACAATTCCACTTCCTAATTTCATTACACGGAAAAAACCACTTCCATCGTTGTTGGCAAAAAAGCTAAGACCATCGTCGTCCGAATCCTCAATAGTAAGGTTATAGCAACCAAGGCCAAGCGTCACAGTATCACGTACTATTTCATTGGCGTTAAAATCATCTTTACTAAATACGACTGTTCCCCATTGATCTCTAATAGATATTTTCGTCTCGTTACCTGCATTGTTGGTACGTGTGAAAAGGTAGAAGCTTGTGGGAAATACGGATGGCAAGTCAAAAGTGCTACTGTATTCATTGTTGCTCTTATCTTCATCTTCTTGGCTGTTGACTAGCTTTATGCGAGCATGAAAGGTATTGTTGGTAGATCTTGCTGTAGACCATATCTCTTGCTCTACAGGTAAGTAAAATATAGCACTTGCACTTGGAGCGATATCACCATACCATTTTATTTCTTTTTTATTAGTTTCGTCATTTATCCAGTATTCGATTATAGCATCTTTCAGTGTATCTGAACCGTAATTGCTAATTTCTACAGTAGGAGTGGAGCATACTGGATTATCGCGAGCGTACTCTATTTTATTGCTTGGTGCTAGTATGTCACTTATGCCTGCATCTACTCGGTGGTTGTACTCTCCATAGGTTATTATTTGCGAGCTTATTATGTAACGAGAATCACCTTCGCCGGCATCAATGGTATAGTCCAAATTTATTTTTTCCGAGTCACTTATAAATTCCGAGATATCGTACTCTGCAACGTCTGTAGCCATTCCAGGGCACCAGCCTGCTCTATCAAATATCCAAGTTCCTCCTTGAGGATATACGGGATTATCAGCACATTCCTTCAAAACGAGTCTATCAAATGTTTTAGCTCCGTTTACCGTGTATGAGTGCGTTCTTGGTATAAACTCACCCTGTTGGCCGTGGCCTGTTATTGCCGAGCGTAATTTTAGAGCTTTAGCATCTGTATCATAGCTAAAATCTGTTGGTGCGTAATAGGTATTGTTGAGTATCTGAGTATAGTTGGCCGTAATTTGTTGACTAGGCCAAATTTCTCGTATGTCCAATACATCCCTGGCAGGAGTTCCTTTGATAAATAAGAACTCGATGTCCATTTCTTCTTGGTTTTGCCCCCCTCTAGCCAAAAACACGCGTTTATTACCGTGTAGGATAGGGGTATAGTCTGTCATATCAAAAGCCCATGTCTCTCCATCTGGACCGAGATCCAAGCCAATCCCATAAGGAGTAACAAAACTCATTATTTCTAGTCTTGACGGCCATCTTCGTATGTATTCAAGTTGCCCTGTTTCTAAGCTTCCGTCTGCTGTTACACTTCTAGTTTCTAGCAACTCACCAGATTCATTAAAGTAATTTTCTACATTGTCTGCATTCCACCTTTGGAATTCTTCTGATACAACTATAGCTAATGCATCTGTTTTTTCTGTTATACCCACAGCTGCTTTATGTCTTAACCCAAATCTATTAGGTATTTGTTTATCATTATTAACTGGAAGTACAACTCTTGTTGCTTTAATAGTGTTATTTGCAATAATAATAGCGCCATCATGAAGGGGGCTATTTTTGAAAAAGATACTTTCAAGAATTGGTTGAGTTACGGAGATGTTCATTTGATCTCCAGTTTCAAGTAAAAAATTTAGACTATTGTTTCTTTCAATAATTATTAATGCACCAGTCTTAGATTCAGCCATATTTTGACTTGCGTTGACAATTGAGTTAATATCAGTAGCAATGTTTTCTTGATTTTTTATAAAATTGAATTTTTCAATGAAAGAACCTTTTTTTGAAATATTTGCCGAGCCAATCATTAATAAAAATTTTCTAATCTCAGGTTGGAAAACTACGATAAGAGCTATTATACCGACACTCATAAATCCATCTATGATAATACTCAATAATTTCATGTTCAAGAAACTCTCCATTGTTTAACTTTTCAACAAAGCTCTTCTCTTTAAGGAAATGATAGTCTACACCATCGATTTCTTCACTCCGAGGAATTCGAGTTGTGCTTGTTACAACACGAGACAAAATATTCTTAAAATCTTTGAGTAATTGGTTACAAATGGTTGTCTTTCCCACGCCAGCTGGGCCAGAAATAACAAGCACAACTGACATTATAGCGTATATGATGCACCTAGTAAAAAAAGACCTGTAATCATTATCGCAAAAGCAAAGATCGAAGTACGAGTCTTTTCTAGACCGAGCCATTGGAAAAAATCTCTAAACCTAAATGGCCAAGCTCCAAAATACAGCGACATGGAGATAATTAAATAGGTCACAGAAACCAAGACCAGGCGGCCAGGTGGATCCTGAAGCCAGGCTGCATCAAGAACTTCTCTAGAATAAAATAAACACAAAATACACGCTGCCCTCACTGCCAAAAAATCTTTAACCAAGACAAACGACCCAAAATAAATAAAGACCGCGACCGAGCCAATGATTAGTTTATAATTTCCAAAATCAGCTTCGGACAGATTTTTTACATATCGAAACATAAACCACGCTAGCGAAATACTTAGTAAAATTACCGCAACTTTATTTGAGCGAGCCAGAAAAAGCATTTTAGCAGTGATGTTTTTCCGTGTA
>CAJXIQ010000175.1 GCA_913054375.1 uncultured Bacteroidota bacterium | reverse complement strand
CCACTGTATAACCACCAAGAAATTGGAGATATTTTGCCGCATAAACATCCCTTTCTTCTCGTTGACAAAGTAGTAAAAATATCTCCAGAGGAAGTTGTTGCTGTTAAAAATATTACAGGAGATCAATATTTCTTTCAAGGTCATTTCCCAAATGAACCAATCATGCCTGGTGTTCTTCAAATAGAGGCTATGGCCCAAGCTGGTGGTATTTTGGCACTAGCTGGCAAAGAAAACCCGAAAAATTGGAGTACTTATTTTGTTAAAATTGAAAACGCAAAATTCAAGGATAAAGTTGTTCCAGGAGACACCTTAGTTATTCGAATGGCATTAACCGCTCCAATTAGAAGAGGTTTGTGTGCAATGAAAGGAGAAGCCTATGTCGGCAATAAACTAGTATCCGAAGCAAATATGATGGCACAAATAGTAGAAAATAGATAAATATGATTCAACCATTAGCATATGTAAATCCGGGAGCCAAAATAGCTGACACGGTAGTAATAGAACCCTTTGTAACAATTCACAAAAATGTGGAGATAGGCGAAGGAACATGGATAGGATCGAACGCCACAATAATGGAGGGTGCTCGCATCGGTAAGAATTGCAAGATTTTTCCAGGAGCTGTAATTTCTGCCATTCCGCAAGATTTAAAATTTGACGGAGAAGAAACAACAACACAAATAGGTGATAATACCACGATACGCGAGTGTGTAACTGTAAATAGAGGAACAGTAGCGAAGGGCAAAACGGTCATAGGCAAGAACTGCCTGCTGATGGCCTATTCACATGTGGCACACGATACCATCTTGGGAGATAATGTAATAATAGGAAATGGTACACAGATAGCTGGTGAGGTAATTATACATGACTATGCTATTCTAAGTGGACTCGTAGCTGTGCATCAGTTTGTAAATATTGGCCCACACGTGATGATAAGTGGAGGTAGCTTAGTACGAAAGGATGTTCCTCCCTATACAAAAGCAGCTCGTGAGCCGCTTAGCTATGAAGGAGTAAATAGCATTGGACTTCGTAGACGTGGGTTTACTCCAGAAAAAATAGGCGAGATACAAGAGATATACCGTAAGTTATACTTGCGCGGAATGAATAATGCAACAGCACTCGTCAATATCGAAACTGAAATGCCAGCCACTCAGGAACGTGATGAAATAATTAGTTTCATACGCAAGTCAGACAGAGGAGTAATGAAGGGTTATATCTCCAGGTAAAAATGCTTAGCATTACCTGTACAGATATTGCCAAACGCTACATAAAAGAGATTCTCTTCAAGGATTTCAACTACACGTTTGATGGGAATAAGAAGTACGTCCTTCTGGGTGAAAATTCCTCCGGGAAAAGCACCTTACTTAAAATACTGGGCGGAGCCATAGCTCCTACCAAAGGAACAGTATCTTACTCTGAACCGACGAATAATAACGAGCTATTTAGTTTCTGTAGCCCAGAAATGCACCTCTTGGATGATTTCACTGTGAAAGAACTTTTCCAATTGCATTTTCAATTCAAAACCAAAAAAATAACATTGGAAGAACAGTGGAAACGATCAGAATTATACCCGTTTCTGGATAAAAAATTTGTGGAATTATCCTCTGGCTTAAAAAACAAAGTAAAATTATCCTTGGCCCTGTATACGGCTGCTCCTGCCCTATTACTAGATGAGCCCTGCACTAATTTTGATGCAAACAATGCTACATGGTACACAGAAACTATACAGGAACTTTGCCAAGACCAACTCATCATAGTGGCGAGCAATCAAGGAATAGAACACGCCTATTGCACAGAAAAAATATATTTGCATAACTACAAACCACAATCAAAATGAGAAAAATAATTATCCTACTAACAGCCGCTGCATTTTTTGCTAGCTGCGGAGGGAATACTGCATCTACAAATGAAACGACCACAGTAGCTGGTAATTATGGTAATACAGAATGGGATGCCTCCGAAACCATAAGTGGAGAACAACTAATGGCCGAACTAGTAGGAAAAGACTCTGTATATGCAACTGTAGCGGGAAATGTAGCTGCTGCATGTCAAGCAAAGGGATGCTGGATGAGTATGTCTATAGCGGGAAACGAAATGTTTGTAAAATTCAAAGACTACGGATTTTTTGTACCCAAGAATAGTGCAAGTCATGATGCAGTGATAAAAGGCTGGGCGTACCAAGATACGGTATCTGTAAAAGATAGAATCGAGTATGCTCGGGATGCGGAAGCTACAGAAGAAGAAATAGCTAACATCACAGAACCAGAGGTGAAACTTACCTTCACCGCAGAAGGTGTAATGATGAAATAATTTGATTTTTCACCTTTAATTCACCAGCCAAATGAAGTATATAATGTTTATCATTATTGCTAGCGCAACGATCTCTTGCGGACAGTTCAATAAAAATACCAGTGAACAGGCAGATATGTACGAAGCATCAGAACTAAGCACTATGATGCGTGAAATGGTAACCTGGAGCAAAGAAGCGAAAGCTATACTTGCGATCGGAGACACAATCACCCATATACCGCAAAGTTTCTATGATCTTGCCATACAAACGGCTACACGGGGCGAGCATGAGGAAGCTGCGTTTCTGGGGATGGTACCTGCCTATACTGATGCCCTAAAAGGCATAGAACGTCTTGACTCACAACAATACTTTTATAATGCTAGCATTCAAGCATGCGAAACTTGTCACGCTGTGTATTGTGGCGGTCCACTCGATGTAATCAATCAGTTATAAGGGATACAAAGCAACGCACAACTAAATAATGTTGTAGTGAGCGGTAATCCTAATTACTTGAACAATATGCGCAAATAGAACATTGGACTCGTAAACTTTTTACGAAGGTCAATATCATCAAACATAAAGGTAATGGTTTCTCTTAGTTCTGGATTTCGGTTTATTTTACGAATCATCCAATTGAATAGCCACGGATATTTAATCAGCCGTTGCATTACAGTACTAACACGTAGTTCTCCTCCTATTTTCTTGTAAACTGTTTTATCATAATTACCCAACTCGTTGGCAGAGAACTGATTACTTGCTAAAGAATCTCTTGTTTGTTCTGCAGCCCATTTACCCGTAAACATTGCATTACCTATGCCTTCACCCGTAAAAGGATCAATAACACTTGCCGCATCTCCTACGAGTAGAAAACGCTCTCCACTTATAGACCTATTCTTCTTACTCCCCAGTGGCAGTCCCCAGCCATGTATCTTAGTCTGAAGTTTGGCGTTTTTAAATCGCTTCTTGAATTTTGGACTTTCCAAAACCTCAAGCATTAGTTTCTT
>CAJXIQ010000174.1 GCA_913054375.1 uncultured Bacteroidota bacterium | reverse complement strand
CTAACTGTCAACCACACAAGCACCGGAACATTCACTGTACCAGAAGATGCCAAACTGGATAAATCTCTGAGAATGCGCGTACGAAACAACTATGGAAGCAATACAATATCGCCTTGCGATGATGCAGCAGGAGAAGTAGAAGATTATACTATAGTAATAAAAGAAAATCCGAATGTGGGTATCCCAGAAATGACGTCTATTCGTGCAGCTCTATCGCCCGTGCCTAATGAGGGAAATTTTACTGTAACTCTAGAAAATATAGCCAAAGAAGTGACTGTAGAAATAACAGACATCAACGGAAGATTGGTGTTCACACAACGCTATGAAAATAGCCAAGAACTGGCAATACAGACAGCTCTTACTGCTGGCAACTACATGGTGAAGCTCACTACGGATAAAGGCATGAGTATTCAAAAGATGATGGTTCGCTAAACTAATTCACTCTTTGGAGCACCACATCGTAGTATCCTTGATTTTGCAAACAGAGATACTTCATCTTGTAGTTCTCTTCTTCTAAAAGTTCAAACACAGCTCTAGGAACGCCATAGTGGACCATGTTGTGCGTATCAAAGAAGGTAAAGTCATTGCACTGAATATATCCTCCTACTTTCACCTTTCTTTTGGCCACTTCTATATCTTATTTCACACTAGAGTATGCATGGTCTGCGTCTACATATACGTAATCAAAGTAGCTATCTTCGAACAGAGCAAGTTGCTCCCAAGAATTTCCTTCCTTACAAATGAGCTCGGCTTCATGCAAGTAGTCTACTAATTGAGCTTTGTAATACGCTAAATGAGTCAGCCCTGATTCAGCTAGTGGTTTGCCCCACCTATCTTTTGCCGTACCATTAAAAAGGTCTATTGCAATAAATTTTTGAGGCTCCAAAGCACGTAAAATCTCCCGACTAAAAGGCCCATAACCTACTCCTACCTCAGCGACACAACCTGCTTTAGGAAGCTTTTGAAGCACAAACTTTCTATCACTGACTACTACTACTTCATCAAGCCACTCCTGCTTAATTATATTTACATCTGATTCCGTTATTTTTTTTGCAAAAGCACTTTTCTGAATAACAATATAACCTAGCCTATGGGCAAAGGTTAACAAGATGTTTTTGACGGTTCTCAGCATACTTTATGCAAACCATGTTTTCACAAATGACTTATCCGAAATCTGATCTTCTTTACCTTGAGCAATCAAATCATAGATACGTCTGGTATTCTCTGCCCCTTTGTCTAGAGCCTCTTTGTACGGTATATTACTAAAACTGACCATCTCATATTGAGATTGAAAAACATCAGGATGCAAATCGCACAAGTCATGTTCTACTTTCTTGTAATGCAAGAAGTTCTTATCTCCAACCAAATCTCTCATTTCTATGAAATTTTGAAGCGCTAAGTCTGCTATAGCATCTGCATTTGGCTTTCTACGTTTTTCGTAGTGCTTCATGGCTACATCCCAGTCGCCAAATTCTTCTAAGCACGCGTCTAGCTCCACACAGTCCTCAAAAGCACAGTTCATTCCTTGTCCGTAGAACGGAACAATGGCATGACAGGCATCTCCTAGTAGCGTCGCTTTTCCTACGTTCCACGGAAAGCATCTCACTGTAACTAAGCTACCAACTGGATTGGCTTTAAAATCTTCAAGTAGTGTAGGCATCATAGGCACACTATCGCCAAAATACGTGTTCATAAAGTTAAGAATTTCCTCATCCGTATTGATATTATCAAAGCCTGTTTCTCCTTCGTATGGCATGAATAACGTACACGTGAAGGACTTATCTGGATTGGGCAAAGCAATCATCATGAAGCTACCGCGAGGCCATATATGCAAGGCATTTGGCTCCATCGCAAACTCTCCATCTGCCGTAGGTTCTATTGTTAGTTCTTTATACCCAGACTTGGTATAGCTCTGCGAGTAGTCGAATCTACTCGTGCGTTGCATTTTACTGCGTACTGCGGAGAATGCTCCGTCACCCCCCAATATATAATCAGACTTTACTTCTATTTTTTCGCCAGTCTCTGAGTTCGTAAACCAGCAAATACTCTTATCTAAATCTACCTTAGTACACTGCATATTGAAATGTTGGTGCACATGCTCGTTCTCATCTGCCAGCTGTAGCAACTGCACATTAAGGTGTGCTCTACTTACCGAGTTAATAGCTTGACCATCTGTGCCGTACGGCTGATAGGCTAGGTCACCTGCTGTACTGTGCATCATACGACCCGGCATTGGTATGGCGTTGCCTAGTACCGCTTGGTCTAGCCCTACTTTTTCTAAAGCATTGAGCCCACGAGTAGAAAGAGCTAAGTTGATAGATCTACCTGCAGGTATTTTTACATTACGCATATCGGGTCTACGTTCGTAGATATTTACTTCGTAACCTCTCTTAGCTAAATATACGGAGACTAACGAACCCGCTAATCCTCCTCCTACTAGTGTTATACTTTTCATTATAGTGTGGTCAAAGTTACACATAGAGCATTTTTATTTGATATTTGTTTTATGATATTATCAGTGAAAATCTCCCATCCAATTTTTGAATGTGATCCAGGATTTCCTTGAACAACAGTTAAAGAAGTGTTTAAAAGAAAGACACCTTGTTTTGTCCAAGGATTTAAATCTCCATGATTGATCTTGCAATTAATATCCTCAGATAGTTCTTTGAAAATATTTTTTAGAGACGGAGGTAACTTTGTTTTTTTATTAACTGAAAAACAAAGTCCATTGGCTTGATCAAAACCATGATAGGGGTCTTGACCTAAAATCACGACACGAACGGCATCTGGCGGCGTTAACTGCAGTGCATTAAAAATATCCGATCGGGGGGGGTATATAACTTTTCCCATCGCCTTCTCGTCACGCAAAAATCCCGCGAGGGTTTGCATTTCGGGTTCCGCCAACGTAGCGCCGAGGGTCTCCAACCACTCTGACCGCAAGCGCGGTCTATGAGGCCCGGAATCTGTGAACCTTGAATCCATTAATATTTCCCTGTGGAGACCTAAAAATTAGGGACTGGCATATCGAGCCCGCAGGCGACACAATCGCAGGGCAGTAATTTTGGTGAGCTATGACACGGGAAAATCCAGACAGCGCCGCCCCAGCCAACCCTCCTGCGCGCATCATGGCGCTGAGGCAATACACTGGCAAGCTCTTACAATCTCGGTCGGATATGATTGATGCGGCTCAAAGTCATATTCGACGAGCAAAGCGTAGAGGGATAACAAGCTGCGCTCTCGCGATACATGCGGAAGACACAGCAGGCGTCGAGCATGTCAGTAAACAGCTGCTCAGCGGCGCAGTTTTAATAGCCAGCGAAGGC
>CAJXIQ010000173.1 GCA_913054375.1 uncultured Bacteroidota bacterium | reverse complement strand
TATGATGGCCAGCGGAACAATCTCTGGCAAAGAGAAAGGCAGTTACGGAAGTATGCTTGAATTGAGCTGGGGCGGCAAAGAAACGGTGCACCTCAAAAATGGGAAAACACGTACGTTTATTGAAGATAATGACACGATCACCATACGTGCATGGTGCCAAAAAGACGGCAAGCGTGTTGGTTTTGGAGAATGTATTGGCAAAATACTGCCGTAAGAACACTCTCAGTCCTTAAAAACACGTGTACGCCTAGGACGTAGCTTTCTTTCTTTATTCTCTGGCTCTTCTCCTGGTTTAGGGCGAGCTTCTTCAACACTTAGAGCACGGTCATTGATCTTTCGTTTATGGAGATGCGTGATAGCCTTTTGGCCATCGTGGCTGCTCTCCATCATTACAAAACCAAAGCCTTTTGGTTTTTGACTTTTCTCGTCTTTGAGGATGACTAACGACTTTACATCACCGTGTTGTTCAAAGAGAGCTTTTAGCTCATCCTCTGTTATTTTGTAATCAATATTGGAGACAAATAAATTCATTGAAATTAGACTATATTATTGCTTTAAAAGTTGAACGTATTGAAAGAAAAATTGTTTAATTTTAAAGTATTCCCGGAATTTACATAGAAAGTATTGTTTACAAAATAATCATCAATACCGCCTCCTTGTTTATTTTTGCTCGTACGTACAATGAAAAAGATTGCTAACTATATAAACGGTAAACTCGTTGCTCCGCAAAACGAGAAATATATTGACAATTACAATCCAGCTACAGGCAAAATCTATTCCCTCATACCAGATTCCAGCGAAGCCGATGTCAATGACGCTGTAGTAGCCGCACGAGATGCATTTGTTGGATGGGCAAGTTTACGTAATACCGAACGTGCAGACTGGTTAGAGAAAATAAGCCACGGGATAGAATCCCGAATGAACGAACTGGCACTTGCAGAAAGTACAGACAATGGCAAACCACTATGGCTAGCTAGGTCCGTAGATATCCCACGAGCCAAAGACAACTTTAAATTTTATAGTACGGCTATACGTCACTTTTCCTCAGAAAGTCACCAAACTGCAGAAGGGGTGATCAACTACACACTCCGTAAGCCAGTGGGTGTAGCTGCCTGTATTTCTCCATGGAATCTGCCGCTCTATCTATTTTCATGGAAAATAGCACCTGCATTAGCTGCAGGAAATACGGTAGTAGCAAAACCAAGCGAAGTGACACCAATGACCGCCTACTTGCTCTCTGAAATATGCGAAGAGATAGGACTACCAGCCGGAGTACTGAACATAGTGCACGGTCTAGGACACAGTACAGGCAATGCTCTTATTTCCAGCGATGAAATAGACCTTGTCTCCTTCACTGGGGGCACGGCTACAGGAGCACATATAGCAAAGATAGTAGCTCCAAAATTTAAAAAAATGAGCCTTGAGCTTGGAGGCAAGAATCCAAATATCATTTTTGATGATTGTGATTTTGATAAAATGCTAAAGACTACGCTCAATAGCTCATTTGCCAATCAAGGCCAGATATGCCTATGTGGTTCCCGTATACTCGTACAAAGAGGAATATACGAAAAATTCAAAGAAGCATTCGTTCGTAAAGTAAAGGACATGAAAGTGGGTGATCCTATGCAAGAAGACTCGCGACAGGGTGCAATAGTAAGCCAACCGCATTATGAAAAAATACTGGACTACATCGCAATTGCTCAGGAAGAAGGCGGGAAAGTACTGACCGGCGGGAAAGCCATACACTTAGAAGGCGAGCACAAAGATGGCTGGTACATAGCACCTACTGTCATAGAAGGACTTGACCAGCAATGCCGTACCAATCAGGAAGAGATATTTGGCCCAGTTGTGACTATTCAGCCCTTTGATACAGAAGAAGAAGCTCTAGCTCTGGCAAACAGTACGGGCTACGGACTAGCAGCGACCATATGGACCAGTGACTTACATAAGGCTCACCGCATGGGAAACAAAGTAGAAAGCGGTATCATATGGATAAACTGTTGGCTGCTAAGAGACCTACGAACTCCTTTTGGGGGAGTAAAAAACAGTGGTGTAGGAAGAGAAGGCGGATGGGAAGCACTGCACTTTTTTACCGAGCCAAAAAACGTTTGTATAGCCTACTAAAAAGGCATAAAAAAACGGGAATAGCTTCAGCTAATCCCGTTTTTTAGTTAATATATCTTCTTATTAAAAGTATATATTCAATGATAAATTAGCAGCTGGTGAAAATGAATTCATCCAAATATTATCTGTAACTGCATTATCTCCACCTTTATCTCTAGCGTTACCAATAAAGAATCCTCCATTAGAATCTCCTGATTTTCTAACTACATCTTCTTGTATAGCTCCATTACCATCAATTCCTTCTGTTACAGTCTTTCCTCCAAAATCTCTATAGATTCCAGCACCCAGACCAAACTCTCCACCGATAGATACTTTAGGAACAACAAAATATTCTGCTCCAAGAAAACCTCTACCACCGATAGCTACATTCATTCCTTCTCTCGTCTGAGTTGTGCGTTGATTACCAGAAACATTTCCATCGCCAAAATCGTAAGAAGTAAATCCAGTTGTTGCTAAATCATTACCGTACTTGTAACCCGTACCTTTACTTTCAATAGCGATCATGGCTTCGTACCCATAATACCCTTGAAGTCTTCGGGTTCCCTTTCGGTACTCCATTCCATAGCCTAAAGCGATCATGTTGTTTCTTGAACGCATTACATCTTTCACCTGATCATCAGAAACGTCGTTAGGCCAAGCTTGAGGCACAAACCCGTTTGGATTTACCATCTGAGACTTCATGGCATTGTCTGCGAAAACGCGAACAGAAGCTCGTCTTGCTTGAGTCGCAGAGATAAACTGTCTGCCAGAGATGGAATACGTCTCTGCTGCATCGTTTAGCCCCAGAAACGTTGGTGGTGTCGCTCCCATCTCACCGCCAACATGAGCTAAGTCAGCAGCAAATTGTAGAAAACTTGTTGCATCAACGGATACTGACCAGTCTCCATTTTCTGGCAACATTACTTTACCTTTTTTGTTCGTAAGAACATCTTGAGCTTGAGCAACGTGAAATTGAGATCCAATCATCAACATTGCGATTAAAAATACTGTTTTTTTCATTTTTATTTTAGTTTAAGTTCAAGGTAAAAATATAAAAAATTACTGGAATATGGCATTTAGTAATGCACATTGTATTAAATGGCGCTCTATAACAACCTAAAAATTACTGAAAAAAAGACACTAATTTTAAACATTGTTAATAGTACAATCATTGTGGAAGACCCTCACCAAATAAATCCCCACAAGCGGCTATATTTGTATTTTCAACATGAACA
>CAJXIQ010000172.1 GCA_913054375.1 uncultured Bacteroidota bacterium | reverse complement strand
TTCACATCAAACTTGGCTGAATAATCATTTTTCAGCAAACCTACCTCAGTATATATATTCTCTGTAAAACGCTTCCCTAAATAGATGCTCGCCCCTGCATCCATATGAAATAAACTGTTTACCTCATCATTACCTGACACATTGTATGACTCATACTTTGGACCTAAATTTATCCTAAAATAATGCAAATTTTGGGCAATAAGTAAAGAGCTAGAAAACAACATGAGTAAGGTGAGCAGTTTTTTCATTTGTCGCTTTTTTGAAGCTTTTTCAAATTAAAGGTTTTTCGGTGACAGTCGAGGTATCCCAATTCATCAATGGCCTGAACGTGTTGAGCAGTGCCATACCCTTTGTGTTTTTCAAAACCGTATGCAGGAAATTCTTTCGCCAGTTTTTTCATAAACTCATCTCTGTGTGTTTTAGCCAAAATACTGGCTGCAGCTATATTTCTAAACTTTCCATCTCCTTTTATAATTGTGGTATGAGGTATATGATCATACGGTTTGAAGTGATTACCATCGATGAGCAAATGCTCCGGGCGAACCTGCAACTGTTGCACCGCTCGGTGCATGGCTAAAATACTACAATTGAGAATATTAAATTCTTCTATTTCTCGCTCAGTACAGATGCCCACGGCCCATGCTATTGCTTTTTTCTCAATCTGCTCTCGCAGCTTGTCTCGGGTAAATTCGTTTAGTTTTTTTGAGTCGTTGAGATGTGGGAATCGTACTCTAGGAGGTAAAATAACCGCTGCGGCATATACAGGACCAGCGAGGCAACCACGGCCTGCTTCATCGCATCCTGCTTCTATTAATCCCTTTTGCAAATAGCTTTTGAGCATCGAACAAAAATAACATAAGTTTGCACGCAGTTATGCTCCAATACAGAGACGCCATATACAACAACTATTTCAGCAATCAGGTAAACAAAATGGACCGCGACTATGCCAGTATGCTTGCCGAGCAAGCATCACATAACGGAGCCGAGCTTTTACGCTTGTTGCCTGCCAATAAAAATGCTAAAATTGTAGATTTAGGCTGCGGTTTTGGAACATTTGTAAAGCCGGCCATAGATGCCGGATATACGAACATAACGGGGTATGACATAAGCCAAGAACAAGTTGATGTTGCTCATAAATTAGGACTAAAGACTGTACACCACAGCAGCATTGAAGACTATTTTGCCAAAGGTGAAAAAGTAGATATCATAGTGGGTCTAGATATCATAGAACATTTCACGAAAGACGAGTTAATTGAGTTCTTGAATAGCGTAAAAAAATGCCTAAACCCTGGCGGTAAGGCAATTTTTCGAACTCCAAATATGGATGCTCCACAAACGAGTGTATATGCTTACGGCGACGTTAGTCACGAGGTCTTTTTAAATAAAAGCTCCGCTATACAAATTATGAGTGCAATGGGTTTCAGCACGACAGAGGTGTTTGGCGGACTCCTGCGCAACACCAATCCACTGAAAGAAATTATTCGTAAAATTGGTTGGTGGAAATACAAGACTCTAAAAAAAATAGTGCTTTTCTGTTCCGCCCGCACGTGGCATAATGTGGTTTTCGAACCAAATTTATTGATCGTGGCTAAGGTGTAATAAGCTCACTATTTTCGTGCTGTACTGCGTACTTGTCTCCGAGGCCAATAGGCTATATCATCAGGTATCAATCAATGCTCAAACTTATTCAAGTTCTAGGTTAAATCTACTGGCAAAGTCCTCGAGGATAGGAACCTCTTTTATCATTGCTTCAAACTGTTGCTTTGGTGTAAATATCTTATACTCACTCACAGCTTTGGCATTTACAATGCAGAGTAAGCTACTGAGTGCGTATCCTTTCTCCGAAAAATAACGAACAAGCTTGTGTTGCTCTGCCATTATCTCATTTTCTACAATCTTAGAACCCACAGTAATGGAGACTTGTCCTTCATTTAATGCTACTATAGGATCGGCAAAAAAGGCAGCAAGACTTCCGCGTTTCTCATCTTCCAACTTTTCCGAATATAATTTTAGCAATTCTGTTGCTTTCGCTATATCCAGTGTAGCTAACTTAGTTACTAAAGGCTTAGCAACTAAATCATCTGATGCTTTCTCCTCTGGATTTCGATTACGTTGCATTGAGCTTCGTAATCCACCAATTTTGACTGTCTCTACTGGTTGGTCGTCTTCTCCTTTGGTTTTCTTGGGAGTAGCTAGCGTAGCATCCGATACTTCTGCACTTTCAGCAGAGTCAACAAACATATAAGCATAGTAGCCCGTATCTACTAACTTGGCTAGTTTAGGCTTTTTTTTTTAGTGACGTCTATGGCGTGTTGCAGTGATGCTAGCTTGATAAGACATAATTCTACGTGCAGCCGCTGATTTCTGCTTGCTTTATAGTTTACATCTGCCTCACCCAATATATTGATAGCATTAATAATAAAACTCGCAGACACATCTTGGCCTTGCTTGTGGTACTTCCCTGCTATTTCTTTGGATTTTTCTATGAGTTGTTGGCTACTTGCATTCTGAGAAACCAATAGGTCTCTAAAATGATTGGCAAGCCCATTGATGAATAATTGTCCATCGAAACCATTGCGTTGAATCTCGTCAAAAAGAACAAGAACACTACTGATGTCTCCTTCTAAGAAATGATCTACCACTCTGAAATAGTAGTCATAATCTAAAATATTCAGGTTCTCTATTACCTCAGCATAAGTGATTTTTCCTTCTGTTCCAAAACTTGCCATTTGGTCAAAAATAGATAGAGCATCTCGCATAGCACCGTCTGCTTTTTGAGCAATAACGTGCAATGCTTCTTCTTCTGTCTCTATGTTTTGGTCTTTGGCGATTCCTTTCAAGTACTCAATAATCTCCGGTATTTGTATTCTATCAAAGTTAAAAACTTGACAGCGTGAGAGGATAGTTGGTAGTATTTTGTGCTTCTCTGTCGTAGCCAATATGAAGATGGCATACGCAGGAGGTTCCTCCAGCGTTTTCAGGAATGCATTGAATGCAGATTGAGATAGCATATGAACCTCATCAATAATATACACCTTATAGTCTCCTGTTTGTGGTGGTATACGCACTTGTTCATTTAGGGCTCGTATATCATCTACAGAATTATTAGAAGCAGCATCCAATTCGAATATATTGAATGAAAAATCGTACCCTTCTGGAACTGTATTTTTGTTGATTTCTTTGGCTAAGATGCGGGCGCAGGTTGTTTTACCTACACCTCTTGGACCACAGAACAAAAATGCTTGAGCAAGTCTGTCTGTGCTGATTTCATTGAGCAACGTTTCAGTAACATGCTCTTGCCCAACGACCGTACCAAAGGTCTCTGGTCTATATTTTCGTGCACTTACTACGTAGCTTCCCATTGCAGTGCAAA
>CAJXIQ010000171.1 GCA_913054375.1 uncultured Bacteroidota bacterium | reverse complement strand
TATAATATTCAAAAAAAAATTAATAAAAATAATTTTACGATTAAAAGTGTAGTTGAAAAACCTAACATTAGACTTGCACCATCAAATAAAGCAGTTATTGGAAGGTACATTTTACCTAAGACAATTTTTAATAAATTAACAAAACTTAAACCTGGTAAAGGTGGTGAAATACATATTACAGACGCCATACAGTCTTTAATTAAAGACAATTATAAGTTTATAGGTCATAACTTTTCTGGAAAATATTTAGATTGTGGAACTATGAATGGTTATATTAATTCAACATTGGAGATCGGTAAAATATGAAACTATGTATGATTGGAACGGGTTATGTTGGGTTAGTAAGTGGTGTTTGTTTTTCTGACCTAGGCAACGATGTTGTATGTGTAGATAATGATTTAAAAAAAATTGAAGATTTAAAAAAAGGCAAGATGGTGTTAATAGTCGATGATGAAAGCCGGGAAAATGAAGGTGATTTCATTATGGCTGCTAGTAAAGTGACTCCAGAAGATATTAATTTTATGAGTAAGTATGCTAGAGGATTAATTTGCTTAACACTGACAAGAGAGAGATGTAAGCAGATAAATCTTCCCTTAATGAAGAATGATACAGATTCAAAACACGAAACTAATTTTACAATTTCTATAGAAGCTTCAGAAGGAGTTACAACAGGAATATCTGCATACGACAGAGCTATGACCATACAAGCTCTGGTAAATCCTGCCACAGATCCCAAAGAACTAGGCAAACCAGGACACATATTCCCCCTTAGAGCTCGAACGCAAGGCGTTTTGCGTAGAGCCGGACACACTGAAGCAGCCATAGACTTTGCACGGTTAGCAGGTTTTGAACCCGCAGGATGCATTGTAGAGATTATGAACGAGGACGGCACCATGGCACGCTTAAAAGACCTATGGGCGGTAGCCGCAAAGCACGATATGAAAATAGTATCGATTGCGGACCTTATAGAATACCGACTAAAACAAGAAAGTTTAATTGAAAAGCAAATAGACGTTCAAATGCCTACCGACTATGGCAACTTTGAACTGCATGCCTACAAGCAAGTAAGCAATGGCATGGATCACCTCGCATTGGTAAAAGGCGAGTGGAAAGAAGATGAGCCTGTATTGGTACGGGTACATTCCAGCTGTATAACGGGAGATATATTTGGTAGCTGTAGATGCGATTGTGGTGAGCAACTACAACAAGCTATGCAAACCATTGAGAAAGAAGGCAAAGGAGTCATCGTATATATGAACCAAGAAGGACGTGGAATTGGCCTCCTCAATAAACTAAAAGCATATAAGCTGCAAGAAAACGGTAGAGATACCGTAGAAGCTAACATAGAACTCGGTTTTCAAATGGATGAGCGTGACTATGGTGTAGGTGCACAAATACTTCGTGACCTAAGGGTTTCTAAAATGAAACTAATGAGCAATAATCCAAAAAAACGCAAAGGACTCATTGGTTACGGGCTCGAGATAGTGGAAAATGTGACCTTGCAGGTAGAATCAAATCCGCATAACGAAGGCTATTTGGCTACTAAAAAAGAGAAAATGGGTCACGAGTTATAACCTAAAACAGGTATAGGTAAACCATCTTCTTGGTTAGATAGTAGTTCTTCCTTCCCCCCAAAGCACTCTGTCGCTTATCTTTTATCCAGATGTAGTGTATGCTAAAAGTACCAAGATTTGGATGTCTTGGCTTAATAGAACGTATCCGTGAGTAGCCCGTTACTCATTTATGTCCTTAAAAGAGTAACCAAAAATTGTGCATCTGAACGTCGGTATAAGCGTTAGAAAAGGTGAATATTAAACATACTCTAAAGCGACATCTGTCAAAAAAGCAATAACTGTCACTATACCTCTTCTGTACTCTTAACTATAAGTTTACCTTTGCAGCCATTTATTTTTAGACGTGCTTCATATTCAAAACGTATCCTTCGAGTTTGGCGGTAATTATCTTTTTAAAGATATAGATTGGTTTATAAAACCCCGTGAGCGTATAGGCCTTATTGGGAAAAATGGTGCGGGTAAATCTACCCTTCTAAAACTTATCATGGGTAAATATGATGTTAGAGAAGGATCTATAAATAAAGCAGGCGGCGTAAACTTGGGCTACCTATCGCAAGATATGATAAGTGAAGATGGAGGCCAAACAATACTAGAACACGCCAAAGGAGCATTTGAACGAGCCATATTTGTACAAGCCGAATTGGAGAAGCTCTATCTTCTCATGGAGACGGATCCCAGTGAAGAAAACATACAGCGAATGTCTGACTACCAAGAGGAATTTGACGCTCTTGATGGTTACAACATGGATAATAAGACGGCTGAAATACTTGAAGGTCTTGGCTTTACTACGGCCGACCTAAGTCGACCAATGCAAGAGTTTAGCGGTGGATGGCGTATGCGTGTTGTTTTAGCCAAAATGCTACTGGAGGAGCCAGATATTATGCTAATGGATGAGCCTACCAATCACTTGGACCTACCCAGTATTGAATGGTTGGAGAGTTATTTGAGCGGTTATCCCGGAAGTGTCATTATCGTATCTCACGATAGAGAGTTTCTGAATAAAATGATTACTAAAACGGCAGAACTCAGCGGTAAGAAATTATACTTATGGGATGGAAATTATGACTTCTTCCTGAAAGCTAAGGTAGAACGTGATGATCTAATAAGCAGACAAGCAGCCAATCAAGACCAGTATATCAAGGAGCAAGAGAAATTTATCAATAGATTTAAAGCAAAAGCAAGTAAAGCTAAGGCGGTACAATCTAGGGTAAAGATGGTAGAGAAGATTGAAAAGATAGAGGTAATTCAGGAAGATAAATCCAACCTTAAAATAGATTTTAAGGTGGGGAAACAAAGCGGTAAGGTCGTTATGGACCTTAAGGGCATTACACAAGGCTTTGGAGATAAGCTCCTTTTTGATCGTGTAGAAAGGGAAATAGTACGTGGCGATAAGATTGCTCTGATTGGTGCTAACGGTACGGGTAAATCTACC
Organism: uncultured Bacteroidota bacterium; assembly: GCA_913054375.1. GTDB lineage: Bacteria > Bacteroidota > Bacteroidia > NS11-12g > UBA9320 > UBA9320. The sequence goes on along the minus strand of CAJXIQ010000171.1, from coordinate 389 downwards.
TTCCTTAGCATCATTGCTGGAGAGATAGACTTTGAAGGAGAACGTAAAGAAGGTCATAATCTAGACCCTTCATTCTACGCTCAACATCAGCTAGAAAGTCTGCACATGGACTATGAAATACTCCAAGAGCTGCAATATGACGCACCGCACAAAACGGATATGGAATTACGGTCTATGCTAGGTTGTTTCCTCTTTGGTGGAGACGATGTATTTAAGAAAATAAAAGTACTCAGTGGTGGTGAAAAAGCAAGGGTATCCTTAGCCAAAACACTTGTGTCTGAGGCCAACTTCTTGCTACTGGATGAGCCAACCAATCACTTGGACATCGATAGTATAGAGATTATCATAGAAGCACTGAAGCGTTACGAAGGCACACTCATATTTGTATC
>CAJXIQ010000170.1 GCA_913054375.1 uncultured Bacteroidota bacterium | reverse complement strand
TATGCACTCGGTTACTAAATATATAGGTGGTCATTCAGATGTAGTGATGGGAGCTTTAATATGCTCAGACGAGAAGATAGCTAAGGAGATGTATCGGATACAAAATAGTAGCGGAGCGGTAACTGCACCCATGGATTCGTTTCTTGCTCTCAGAGGCGTTAAAACACTTCATGTGCGCATGCAGCGGCATTGTGAAAACGCAAATAAGATAGCTCATTGGCTTAAAAATCACCCAAAAGTTGGCAATGTATACTGGCCTGGGTTTACAGATCATCCCAACCATGATGTAGCCAAGCGACAAATGAGGAGTTTTGGTGGAATGATATCTTTTTCGCTGAAAAGAAATACTTTAGAAGAGGCGAAGAAGGTAGCAGTGAGTACACAGTTGTTTGCACTTGCAGAGAGTCTCGGTGGCGTGGAGAGTCTTATTGGTCATCCTGCTACTATGACGCACGCCAGTATACCCAGAGATATACGCGAAAAATCGGGTGTAGTAGACTCACTCATCAGGCTCAGCGTAGGCATAGAAGATGCCGATGATTTGATTGCGGACTTAGAAAGAGCGCTAGATGCATCATAAAAAAATCAAATCTCAACTCGATTCTATCCTAGAAAACCTGAATCCACAGGATTTTATTGACAATGATCCTATTTGTATCCCAAACCGGTTTACGCAAAAGGAAGATATAGAAATAGCAGCATTCTTTGCCGCAATACTAGCATGGGGACAACGCAAGACTATCATCAATAACGCCAATAAACTGATGCATTGGATGGGAGAGGAGCCGCATAGGTTCGTCTTGGAACACTCTAATAGTGAACTAAGGCAGTTTGAAAAATTTGTGCACCGCACCTTCAATAGCACAGACGTACTCTATTTTATTGAGGTTTTAAAGCAGTGGTATTCTGAAGGGAAATCTTTGGAAAACTATTTTATAGGAGAAACGATGAAAGACAGAATAGCTAATTTTCATCAGTCGTTTTTTATGTTCGAGTTTGCACCGGCCCGTACCCGTAAGCACATCGCTAATCCTGCTAAAAATTCATCTGCAAAGCGACTCAATATGTACCTTAGATGGATGGTGAGGGGAGAGCGTCATAAATTGCGGAGTGAAAGTTTAGACTCCAACCACCGCAGTATTGTCTCTGTTCGGGAGCACTATTCTGTAAACTCCATAAAGACCCTAGACTTCGGATTATGGCAGTCAATAAAGCCTTCTGAACTAAAGTGCCCATTGGATGTGCACGTACAACGAGCGGCATTTCATTTTGGGCTACTTACCCGAAAACAACAAGACTGGAAGGCCGTAGAGGAGCTAAGTGACAACCTCCTAAAATTAGATGCTGCAGACCCTATTAAGTATGATTTAGCTCTCTTTAAGTGGAGTGAGGCGAAGATGGATTGACCGTCCATATTTGTCGGCTATATCTGCCACTACCAAATAGTATACTGTACCAAAATTTGAAGTGTATTGGGAAGTGTTCCTACAGGTTCACTTTCGCTAGATCAGTGGATAGATACGATATACTTTGTCTGCGAGTAACTTTTCATAGAATGCCTGCATAATTAGTAATACATCGTTACGCTGTTGAATGTCTTTTATTGTTTCAGGAGTACACCATTGCTCCAACTTTCGGTTTTCCATTTTTTACCGTTGTGTTTCCAGTATTCCCAAGTGCCGTGCTTCATATTATCTACAAACTCACCTTTGCACTTGCCAAATAGGTTATTGGCACCCAGTTCCCACTTACCATTTTTTTTACCTTGGGTGTATGATCCTACATCTCCGCCACCCTCATTATACTTGTTTTCTGTCCATTCTCCCTCTTTCATATCATCTAGATACTCACCGTAGGTATCAATGCCTTGCTCTTTGTATAGTACGTATTTTCCATTGCGCTCACCATTTCGATAGGTGATGATTTCTAACGGGTTTGCGTTCATGGTGTAGAGTATCTTTTCTCCATCGAGTTTCCCTTGTTTGTAGGATTCTTTCATTATCACTTGTCCTTCTAGTGTGTAGGTTAATTTCTCACCGGTAGCAAATCCATCCACATACTCACAAGTCTCAGCTATTTTACCGCTAATATGGTAGCGTATAGTCATTCCGTCTCTTAAACCTTTTTTATATGTTATTTTTTTTCGTAATTTTTCTTCCCTGTCAAAAGAAGTGACTAAACCGTCTGGTTTGCCATCTTTATAGGTACCCTCTTGCTCTTTTTTTCCATTGGAGTGATAAAGGATAAACGCCCCTTGTTCCTTTCCCTCTCTGAACGTTGCTCTCTTTTTTGGCCTAGCACTCATGTAGTGAGATGTGTAGCCACCGTCTAACACTCCATTGAGGTATGTGCATTCTACTTCAGGTGCTCCATTTCTATAAAAAGTTTTGAATTTACCGTGACGTAATCCTTTGCTGTATCTTATTACTTGGTCTTGTTTTCCATCTTCGTACCAACTTTTAAATGTGCCGTCTATTTGACCAGCTTTCCAGGTGATGCGTTGCATAGGCTTATTGCTAATAGGCCATAGGAGTAGGGTCTCTCCGGTGTATAGAGTATCGTTGTGATAGTATAACCCATCACTCTGTTTTGCAAGTTTTGTAAATGCTATTTTAGATTGACTGTATCCGTGCAGCGCACAAATCGTAAGTAGAGCGAAAAGTAAGTTCCTCATTTATGTATTTATAAGTTGAAGCAAAGGTATTTATTGTAGGTGGTCTATAGAATGGCAGTTTTTCACGATTTGTTCCACATCCTGTTTTAGCATACAATCTAAATGCCCACGTGGACATTCATTGCTTCCTAATTTACTGCAGGGTTGGCAATCGAGATTGACTATATGGTTGGTAATAGTATCAGCGTGAGACCGGTATGCATACATCCCGAAGTCTGGGCTGGTGTTACCCCATAAGGTTTGTATCGGAATGTCAAATGCAGATGCAATATGCATCAACCCCGTATCGCTTGTTATTATTCCTGCACTTTGTTGAATTACAAAGGCGGTATCTGTTATAGCTAGTTTACCAACTAGGTTTATTGGCGTATCCTGACTCAGGGATACTATTTTATCAGCTTTTAGCTTGTCGCTCTGGCCGCCACCTAAGAGCACTACACGCTTGTTTAAACGTTTAATCAACGATAAAGTAATGCTTACTGGGATTTGCTTCGTTGTGTAGGTTCCGCCAATTACAATACAGATATAGTCCTTCTTTACTAGGTTAAGCGGTACCAGGTTAAAAGAATAATCCGCAGGGAAATGGTAGTCTATAGACCTATCAGAAGTATCCAATTCTAGTGTCTTTAATGCTTCTGCATATCTGTCTACAATGTGTTTTTTAGGAAGAACATTTATCTTAAAATTAACAAATAGCCACTTCTGAATATTGAGTTTGTTAAAAGTAAGGTACTGCGTGGTGAGAGACTTGCGTATTTTTTTACTACG
>CAJXIQ010000169.1 GCA_913054375.1 uncultured Bacteroidota bacterium | reverse complement strand
TCTGCTATTGCATCTATTGTTTCCAAGTTTCCGTCTACATACAAGTTAATGTTGGACACATTTGTACCATCAAGGACGCAGGCTACATGATGCCATTGGCCGTCATTCACGGGTGTTGTGGCGTTAATACCGCCTCCATTTACCTCTACCCGAAGAGATCCATCCGTATTGGTCCTAAAAACCCATTTTTGACCATTTGCGTTTTTCCCCCAGCCCACAATTTCCTGATTGGTACCTGTGGTTCTTATCCAAGCTTCACAGGTTCTGTTTTGTGAACCCATAACACCATCGTAGCTTTGGGATTCTACGTAATTGGTGCCGTTGAATTGTATAAAATTTTTATCTCTTGACACAATACTTCTACTGGTATCTTGTCGTGTACTCTGTACACGTAAATCCTCTAATCCAGTCGTTTTAGAACTTGAAAGTTCTACCAAAATACTTGATGTGCCATCCCAAACAAACGGTGAATGAAACTGTATCGTATTGATACCAGTGCTAAAACTATACGCAGAGCTGTATACATTTTGTGAGATGTCATTGGAGGTATTCGCTAGAGATAAAGAATCTTCAGAGACATTTTTCATGTTGACACGCAGGTCTTCTATGGTTATATTGTTGCTAACTATATCAGTATTGAACCCCCATATATCGCCAGCAGATAAACCTGCATTAGAAAGCTCCGATGCTGAATACAAATGCTGTATTTTAGTAGGGATGCCATCAAGGCTCGATGGGAGTCCTACATTTGTTGTCGTACTTTCAAATCCAATTAACGCAGTGTCTTTGCCACTGGATGAAATTACTTGAGTTGTTATCGTAGAATTTCGATAGAAGTCAAATATGGGAGTTTCTTTGTATCGGTAAGTGGTACCACTAAACCCTTCTATGGTATACTCTGCTGTAGTGGCGAGCAATGAGTCAGTACGTGTAGAATCTTCCACATAGGTATTGCAACTGTAATCCCATTCTCCGCAACCCAAATTTCTATTGCTTCCTGAGCTTACTTGTGCTCCTTTGCATCGCATATTATACAGCATTATAATTTGGCGGTAAGTGTCCGTACCCGACGGGAATGCCACTGTTGTATCTCTAGTTTGGCTATTGTAATCGAAAGCTTTGACACGAATAGTGTCTTGCGAAAAACTAAATTGTGCGGCCATCGCACACAAGAGCGTAAGTAATATCTGTTTCATTGTTTGTAAGTCACAATGATACTAACATCATCACTATTTTTCACTATTGAAACTGTTGTTGTTATTCAGAATATAACCTCATATTTGCCACAGTGAACGTACTATTTGTAGCAAATAGATTTCCGTATCCTCCTTTTAGGGGTGATAAACTAAAGATTTTCAATCTAACAAGGAGACTTTCTGAAAAACATAATTTGTATTTGGTGACCTTCTACGAACGTAGAGAGGAGCTAAATTACCTGAAGGAGATACAGCCTTATTTTAAAGAAATAGAGGTGGTATACTTACCTAAATGGCGTTCAATTTTGAATGGAATACCTGCTTTATTTTCACGTACTCCTTTGCAGATTGCTTACTTTAAAAGCGCCAAGATGAAACGGATGGTGCGGTTTGCGGCAAAAAGATATGACATTGATATTGTTCATACACAGCATTTGCGTATGAGCCAGTACACTAACGCAATTGACTTACCTAAACTATTGGATCTGCCAGATGCTTTTTCGCTATATTTCAAAAGAAGAAAAGAGACGGACCGTCCATTAATTAATCGTTTAATTGACACTATTGAGTCTGGTAGATTGGCTAGAGCGGAAAAAATTATTAAACAATATGATAGGACTCTTGTGTGCTCTGTGGAGGATAAAAAATATTTAGAAAAATTACACAAAACAGACAATGTAGATATTCTGCTTAATGGAGTAGATTTAGAAACATTTGATGTTAGAGATGGCCACGACTATTCCCACAATAATACGGTGCTTTTTACGGGCAATATGGACTATGCACCCAATGTAGATGGTGTATTGTATTTTGCTAAAGAAATGTGGCCTACTATCGCTGCAAAGTTTCCCAATACCAAGTTTATTATAGCTGGACAGCGACCCGTAGAAGCTGTAAAAAAGTTAATTGGAAATAGGATAGAGGTTACAGGTTTTGTTCCAGATATTCGTGAGATGTATGAACGGGCAAGTGTTGTAATAGCTCCATTGCGTTTTGGTGCAGGCACGCAGAACAAAGTGTTGGAAGCTATGGCTATGGGTGTTCCCACTGTATGTACACATATAGGTTTCGAAGGGTTAGAAATACAAAGTGGAGAAGGGGTAATAATGGCGGGTGATAAGGAACGTTTTATCGCGGAGGTAGATCAACTTCTATCCGATGCGAACAAACGTAAAACGGTAGGTAATAAGGGGTTACATATTGCAAAAACACGCTTTAGTTGGGACCGTATAGCGCTTCAGTTGGAAGAACTATTGGTTAGGGTTCGGGCACAAAAAAAGGCCTAAGACAACCGCCTCAGACCTTTTAAGAGTTTCTTAAAATATCAAGTATTAATATCTTCTCTCGCTTCTTTGAGGTCTATCCTCAGCTACCTTAACTACGAGATTTCTTCCATCAACAGAAGAATCGTGAAGTTCAGCGATCGCTGCTTTTGCCGACTCATCGTCGTCCATTTCTACAAAACCAAATCCTTTAGATCGGTTTCTGTCTCTGTCAAAAATTACTTTAGCAGATGAAACTTCTCCAAATGGTTCGAAAAGGTCTCTTAAATCGTTGTCGTCTGCACTAAAAGGCAAACTTGCTACAAAAATGTTCATTGTGTTTTTAAAAATTGTGTTGAATGTCAAAGAGACTGCTTTGGCAAAAGCTAAAATAAATAAGTTTGGGTGCCATTTTTATCTCTTTTGTACTAGAACAAAGGTAATACAATTATTAGGTCATACTGGTTTTTTGTTTTTTAAAGCCAATAAAACGACTATACCTCCAGTGATATACATAAGAAGACTATACACCGCTGGTGCTATACCGAAAGCAACGTTTCCTAATAAGGTCCCAGATATGGCAAGGGCCATTGTTCCATTTTGTATTCCACTTTCTAGTGATATAGTTACCGCTTGGTTTTCTCTTAGCTTCAGGGCTTTTGCCGTTAGGAATCCGAGTATCATAGTACTACCGTTTAGGAGTAGGGCCAAAATACCAGCCTGAGCAAAATAGTCTACTATGTTTTCTTTTTCTTTTAGCACAATACCAAGAATAATAAGTGCTAATAGTATGACAGAAATGAGACGGATGGGCCTATCCATTTTAAAAGCAAACTGGGGCTTCTTACTTTTTATGAACATTCCTAAGGCCATAGGCAAAATTACAATTGCAAACATTTGGCCTATGGTTTGAAGAATATTTAATTGCAGGAACAATCCCTAATTTAAGGCTTACAAGAACAAAAGAAGTTTTATTATCAGAAAAGATTACAAATCGTTTAAATTTAAAATTAAATGGTGGTATAATATTAATAACCATGTTGAAAATAGAGGACGTTCTGGTTA
>CAJXIQ010000168.1 GCA_913054375.1 uncultured Bacteroidota bacterium | reverse complement strand
GAATTAGTAACGCCGTTAGCAGTAAGATACTTACTCGCTGGGCTTGTTGTTATTTTGATTAGAGGTGTCACAACAGATATCATCTATTCAATAATGTCATCAAGAAAGGCCGGTGCTGAATAATGCAAAGTATGATCGAAAAAATAGGTAGGTCCGTTGGTGGAGTAGTTGGAAAATTATTTCAAGCGGGTCGTGATGCTGTACAGTTATGTATCCAAACAATAATTCCATTCATGGCATTCGTTGCTGGTGTAATTGGATTAATCCTTTCAACAGGAGTTGGTGATTTCATAGCTCAAGGAATTAAAGGATTCGCTTCTAGCTTAACTGGCTTGATGCTTGTCTGTATTGTATGTTCAATTCCTTTCTTGTCTCCATTACTAGGACCAGGAGCTGTAATAGCTCAAATAGTTGGTGTACTAGTTGGAACTGAGATTGGACGTGGAAATATTGATGTTTCTATGGCACTACCGGCATTGTTCGCAATCAACCCACAAGTTGGTTGTGACTTCGTTCCAGTTGGTCTCGCATTAGGTGAGGCGGAGCCGGAAACAGTAGAGATTGGTGTACCAGCCGTTCTAACAAGTAGAATGATTACTGGACCCATTTCAGTTGTTGTTGGTTATTTGTTTGCATTAGGATTGTAAACTTCTAAGATAACAATTATATTTTTTGTGGCGCTCTGTGTAAAATCGGAGCGTCACAGATAATTTAAGGAGTAAAAATGTCAGAATATAAAAAAGTAAAAATTGAAAGAGGAAAAGGTGGCTGGGGAGGACCTTTAGAGGTTAAACCTACAGATGAGAGAAAATATGTAGTTTGTATCACCGGTGGAGGCATTCATCCAGTAGCTCAAAAAATTGCTGATATGACAGGTGCAGAAGTTTTTGATGGATTTAAATCATCTCCTGAAGGTGGTTTTAAAGCCATGGCATGTGCTGTAATTGATTGTGGAGGAACCGCAAGAATTGGGGTTTATCCAATGAAAGGTGTCCCTACTATAGATATTCACGATACTTCACCTGCTGGCCCATTAGCTCAATTTATAAGAGAAGAAAACTTTGTTTCAGGAGTGTCAGAAGAGCAGATTACTGAAATATAGTGGTCGTATACTCTTCAAAAATAGTAAAAATTGGTGATCAGGCACACTTATTTTTAGAAGAGGGAATCGTTGTCTTTTTTGGAGATAATGCTCCTGAAGAACTACAAGATGTAGCCGTAGTTCATGAACTACAAGAGGTAGTTGGAGAAATTGCAGTTGGAACAAAAATAAATTTATCTGATGAAGAACTAATAGTTACAGCTGTTGGACCTGTAGCAAATGAAAATTTTGTTAACTTAGGACACCTTGTTTTAAAGCTGGACTCAGCAACAGAAGCAGCATTACCAGGAGATGTTAGCTGTAGTTATACAAATGTACCTGAAATAAAAATAGATGACAGGATAGAGATTAATTAAATGAATTTTACAAAAGAACTTATTAAGAGACAAAAAGAACTTGGTAGACCTGTTCGTATCGGACTTGCAGGTGCTGGGCAAATGGGTTCTGGGTTAGCTGCACAAATTGGTCGTATACCTGGCATGGAATTAGTTGCTTGTGCAGACATAGATCAAAAAAGGGCAGAAAATGCCTTACGTCTTGCTGGAATAACAAGTATTGGTCACGATAAAGATGCAAGCACCTCCATCTCAAATGGTCATGGTGGAATTGTAAGCAATGCAAAAGACCTGGCAGAACTCCCTATAGACATTGTTTTTGAAGCTACAGGTGTTCCTTGGGTAGGTGCTGAGGTTGCTTCAAACTGTATAGAGGCTGGAAAGCATATCTTAATGTTAAATGTTGAAACTGATATAACAATTGGACTTTACCTTGCCGAACAAGCAAAAGAAAAAGGAATTGTTTATAGTGTTGCAAATGGTGATGAGCCTGTCGCTTGTAAAGAGCTATATGACTTCTCTGTTGATATAGGCTTTGAAGTGGTATGTATTGGGAAGGGTAAGAATAATCCATTAGACCAAACTGCTACACCCGAATCTTTAAAAGATAGAGCTATGCAGAAAAATATGAATCCAAAAATGCTTGCAAGCTTTGTAGATGGAAGTAAAACTATGATTGAGATGACAGCCCTATCAAATGGTATAGGGATGCCTTTGGATAAAGTAGGAATGAACGGTCCTATCAGTGAAGTCTCAGAACTAAACAAAAATTTGATACCCGAATCAGATGGAGGGGTTTTAAAAGAATCAGGAAGAGTTGACTTCGCCTTCGGACCAGCACCAGGTGTTTTCTCAATTGTCACAACTGATAACCCAACAATTATAGAAGAGATGGAGTATCTCTCAATGGGAGAGGGGCCTTATTACACACTCTACAGGCCTTACCACCTTGCATCTGTTGAGGCTCCTCGTAGTGTAGGAATGGCAATAATAAATAATGAACCAGGACTTCAGCCAACAACATGGATATCAGAAGTCATAGGCCATGCAAAAAAAGATTTGAAACCGGGAGATAAGATTGATGGTATTGGAGGCTTTTCTTCTTACGGGGTTGCTTATCCTTATTCGGAAACTGAAGGATTAGCTCCTCTGGGTTTAATTGAAGGAGCAACAGTAGTTGGTGAAATAAAACAAGGTGAGCCAATTCCAAGAGACTCTATCGAGTTACCAGATAATTTAATAAATAAATTACGTAATAAACAAAATAATTAAAAAAGGTTCATGTGAATAAAGAAAATAAATTAGAACTTTATAGAATGATGCTTCTAATACGTTTATTTGAAGAAGCTTTAGAGGAAATGTTCTCAAGAGGTTTACTACACGGGACAATGCATTTATCTATTGGCCAGGAAGCTACGGCAACCGGTGCTTGTCTTGCTCTAGAGAGAGAAGATTTAATTACTTCTACACATCGAGGACATGGTCACTGTTTAGCAAAAGGTGCAGACCCCTATAAAATGTTTGCCGAATTACTTGGAAGAGAAGACGGTTACTGTCGTGGAAGAGGTGGGTCTATGCATATTGCAGATCTATCGAATGGAAATTTAGGAGCAAATGGAATTGTAGCCGGAAGTTTAACAATTTCTGTCGGCGCAGCTTTATCACTCAAGATACAAAAACAAGATAATATTGTTCTTTGTTTTTTTGGCGATGGAGCGGTTAACGAAGGTTCCTTTCATGAAGCATTAAACCTTGCATCTTTATGGGACTTACCTGTTCTATTTGTTTGTGAGAATAATCAGTATGGCATGTCCATGGCATCAGAGAATGCTGTTGCCGGTGGATCTATAGCTCAAAGAGCCGAGTCCTATGGTATCAAAAGTATTTCTATTGATGGAAACAATGTAGAAGAGGTCTACAATTCAGTTTTAGAATTTAAAGAAACAATAAAAAGTTCTGGAAAACCTATGTTTATTGAATCTGTGACATACAGATATAGAGGGCATTCGAAGTCTGACCGTAACCTTTATAGGACATCAGAGGAAATTGAATTCTGGAAAGAAGAAAAAGATCCTTTAAAACGATTTATCG
>CAJXIQ010000167.1 GCA_913054375.1 uncultured Bacteroidota bacterium | reverse complement strand
ATACTATTGTCACAAAAATGTAAAACGATTAATGTTTTACAGATATGTTGATAAAAACTCCAAACATATCCATGTATATACATTGATATGTAGCATGGAGTACATCCCAAATCGTATTGAAACAATGTTTCACCCCTGCTGCCGTATAGTAAGTACAAATTAAAACCTCTTTATTTCATCCACTACATTGTCAAACAGCTGTTATCCTAGTTAGAACAGATTTAAACTTAATATACCCCGCGTTTCTTCTAGATGTTTAATTTTCTTTGTACTAACTTTTGAATCAACTAAATATACTACTATCCGTCTCCCACGATTCCTTCCACAATTTGGCATTAGAAGAATACCTAGTGCTCCAAAGTAAGGAGGATATTCTTTTGTTCTACGTCAACGAGGATAGTGTGGTCATTGGCAAGCACCAAAACCCATGGAGAGAAGTTAATTTATCGACACCGAGCAAAAGTCAAAACAGACATAAGATAGTCCGGAGACTCAGTGGCGGAGGAACTGTTTTTCACGATTTAGGTAACATTAATTTCTCTTTTATTCGCAATAAAAAAGCTGACTTTGTCAATTTTAGGGAACACATAGAGCCAATAAGTGCCGCTTTAGAAGCTCTGGGTATACCCAACTCGATTTCGCCACGCAACGATATTTTTGTGAATGAGCATAAGGTAAGCGGAAACGCTGAACACGTGAACAGTAAAGTCAATCGGATACTGCATCATGGCACATTGCTTTACGATAGCAATATCATCAAATTAAACGGCAGCATAAAACCCACCAAACCCCTTGCTATAAAAACACACGCCGTAGACTCGGTGCGTAGCCCAGTAATGAATATGCGAGAGGTCGCAGACTTGGGAGAAACAAGTGACTTCCTCACTCAACTAATTGAAACGTTGTCTCACGATCTAAAGGCAAAAAGTATTCAAAAAATAACGCCATCTGACTATCCCGATGTAAACGAATTAGTGACCTCAAAATATACCACGTGGGAATGGAATTTTGGTCACACCCCTCAGTTCACCTACACCAATGAGGACGGAGTATCTTTCAAAATACGAAAAGGCCACGTAACAGAGTGCCCCGAAACCCAGTGGATAGGCAAACGTTTTGACACCTTACTAAATGACAAATAAAGAAAGAGCTAACCACATACGAACGATACTAGAGCAAGAGTTTCCGGTTGTGCCGGTGCCACTGGATCACAAAGATCCTTATACACTGCTCATAGCGGTGTTGCTGTCTGCACAGTGCACAGACGAAAGGGTAAATAAAATTACTCCATTACTTTTTGCCAAAGCAGATAATCCGTACGACATGGTAAAAATGACAGTGGAAGAAATAAAGGAAATCATTCGTCCTTGTGGTTTATCTCCAATGAAAAGTAAGGGCATATTTGGCCTTAGCCAAATGATAATCAACCTACACGGGGGTGAAGTCCCACAAAGTTTTGAAGACCTAGAGGCCATGCCTGCCGTAGGGCACAAGACTGCCAGTGTTGTCATGAGCCAAGCCTTTGGTATACCAGCGTTTCCCGTAGATACGCACATACATAGACTCGCCTACCGTTGGAAACTCAGTACAGGCAAAAATGTAGATAAAACAGAAAAAGACCTTAAAGCTGCTTTCCCGATAGAAACATGGAATAGGGTACATCTGCAGATTATATTCTTCGGCAGAAAATACTGTCCTGCTCGTGGTCACGACCCGATATCTTGTCCTATCTGCAAAGATTTTGGCAGAGCTACCCTGTTTAATTAGTACACTCTTATTCGTCTCATTCCTTAATGCTTACCTTTGCACAACCTACATGAAATTACACGTAATCTACGAGGATAATCACCTTATAGCCGTAAACAAACCTGCAGGTCTTGTAGTACAAGATAATGAGCACGGACTTCCTTCTCTGGAGACACATGTAAAAGCCTACATCAAAGAGAAGTACAATAAACCTGGGGCTGTTTTTATAGGCTGTATTCATAGACTAGACACCAATGTAACAGGCATTGTTCTCTTTGCTAGAACAAGCAAGGCACTCGTACGCATGAATGCACAGTTTAAAGACAGATCAATTACCAAGACATACACTGCACTTATACGCAGAAAACCACAACCAATGGCAGGTACACTGACCCATTGGCTCAAAAAGGACCCCAAACAGAACCGAACCAAACTGTATGAAGAAGAACGAGAGGGAAGCAAAAAAGCAGTCCTCCATTACCAATACATCAATACGGCCAACCACTGCTTCCTTCTAAAAGTAAACCCAATAACAGGTAGACCACATCAAATACGGGTGCAACTTGCCAGGACCTTCACAGGTATAGTAGGTGATGTAAAATATGGACAAACCAAACCTACAGCAGACAAGAGTATATACTTGCATGCACTTGGCCTATCATTCCTCCACCCAGTTACCAAAGAAGACTTAAATTTATATGCCCCAATGCCCGATTTTGGAAACTGGAAATTTTTTAAAGACGTAGAAAAAAACTTATTAGCGAAATGAACCAAATAGTAAAAATACCAACCGCAGTAAACGAACCGGTTAGAGATTATGCTCCAGGCACTGCCGAAACGCAAAGCCTGAAAAGCAAAATTCAAGAAATGAAAAGTACACAGGTGGACATACCCATGTACATAGGTGGCAAGCAAGTATATACAGACCACAAAGTAAGTATGCACCCACCTCACGAGACGAACCACAACCTAGGTACCTTTAACAGAGGAAATGAAAGTCACGTAACCGCCGCTATAGAGGCAGCACTTGCTGCTAAAGAATCATGGGCAAATATGCCTTGGCAAGCGAGAGCTGCTATCTTTTTGAAAGCCGCAGAACTTCTTGCAGGTCCATTCAGAGATAAAATGAATGCAGCTACCATGCTAGCTCAGTCTAAGAATGCTATGCAAGCTGAAATTGATGCCGCTTGTGAAATGATTGATTTCTTCAAGTTTAATGTGCAGTATATGAGTGAAATTTACGCTCAGCAACCACCAGAAAATTCTCCGGGTGTATGGAACCAACTTGAGTACAGGCCCTTAGAGGGCTTTGTATTTGCTCTTACTCCATTCAACTTTACAAGTATATGTGCCAACTTGTGTGCAGCTCCTGCTATGATGGGAAATACGATTGTATGGAAACCAGCAGAAACACAAATTTATAGTGCTCAAGTGATCATGGAACTTTTCAAAGAAGCAGGACTACCCGATGGTGTCATCAATCTAATCTATGTAGATGGACCAACTACAGGAGAAATAGTATTTAACCACAGAGATTTTGCAGGCATCCACTTTACGGGAAGTACAGGCGTATTCCGTCATATTTGGAAAACAATAGGCGACAATATCGCAAAATATAGAAGCTATCCGCGTGTAGTTGGAGAAACTGGAGGTAAAGATTTTGTGATGGTACACAAAAGTGCAAATGTGAAGCAAGTAAACACAGCGCTAGTACGTGGGTCTTTTGAGTTTCAAGGACAAAAATGCAGCGCAGCAAGTAGAGCATACATTCCTAAGAGTATGTGGCCAGAACTAAAGCCTATGCTTATAGAAAACACCAATAAGCTTAAAATGGGTACAACCGAAGATTTTAGCAATTATGTAAATGCCG
>CAJXIQ010000166.1 GCA_913054375.1 uncultured Bacteroidota bacterium | reverse complement strand
TATGTTAATTGTACTGTTAGCACGCAGTGCTTGCAATACTTTTTCCGAAAAATTACCTGTTCCTATTATTCCAACTCTCACAATATTCCTTCCGATTTCTGAGCACGAAATAAGGTTGAATTTTTTGTCTGATAAAAACAATGATATTTGCTGCGTACCAAAAAGTAAACACTTGCTCAAAGACACCTACAAATTACAAGGACAACGTTCTCAGTTGGTCAAAGAATTAAAAAAATTAGGAATTTCATCACCCAAAGTACTCAAAGCAATACAAGCTGTCCCACGCCATTTTTTCTTCCCAACAGATTTTTTAGATAAGGCTTATGAGAATATTGCATTTCCTATAGATGGTGGCCAAACTATAAGTCAGCCTTATACAGTAGCCAAGCAAACGGAGTTACTCGACATACAACAAGGAGACAAAGTATTGGAAATAGGAACGGGCTCTGGCTATCAAAGTGCAGTGTTGAAGGTTTTAGGTGCTCAGGTATACAGTATAGAGACTGTAAAACCACTGCACGACCAAGCAAATGACCTATTCAAAAAACTTGGCTTAGATATTGTCACTATGCATGGCGATGGCTCGCAAGGATTGCCTCAGTTGGCGCCGTTCGATAAGATAATAATCACAGCGGCGGCTCCAAAGCTCCTATCCTCATTAACACAGCAGCTTGCTACCCATGGCAGATTAGTGGCTCCCGTGGGCGACTTGGCTGTCCAAAAAATGATACTTGTAACACGCAATGATGATAATCAATACACTGAAACTACACATGGTGATTTTAAATTTGTTCCACTTACAGGAATCCATGGCTGGTCAAATTAAAAAAAACATTTCACTACTTCTATTTATTGTACTATTTAGCAACAGCTATGCACAAGAATATTTAAAAATAAGAGCAAAACAAGGAGATGGCATATCCATAGTACTCAATCGCTATAACCTAGCGGCTCATAGTTGTAACATTGACACTTTCCTTGCACTCAATAGTCTGAAGCGAGCAGATCAACTACAACTAGCCAAGGCCTACAAAATGCCCATTTATGTATACGACTACAATGACGTAAGTATACGGACCACATTAAATAATAACAACTATGACCTTGCTGTATACATACAGGAGTTTAATGAAGAAATGTATAAGGCGGGCTTGCGAGAGTTTGACTACAGGATAGACAAAGTACTCTGGGTTCCCGTACATGCGCTGTACTGTACGGTAGAGTCTGAGATAAAAAAACTGAATGCGATAAAGGCAAAAATAGGTGACGGAGACCCCAGCCTTACTAGCCACAAAGAAGACATAGACCAAGAAACAACCAAGCCTATTGGTTATGCTAATTTTCCTATTTTTGGTAACAAACACGAAAGAACTCCTATTTATACAAAAAAATTAGAGGGACAAGTGTACTACCTTCTCAGTGGACACGGCGGCCCAGACCCTGGTGCAATTGGCAAAAAAGATGGACACATTCTATGCGAAGATGAGTACGCATATGATATCACACTCCGCTATGCACGTGACCTACTACAGCACAGTGCTACGGTTTACCTTATCACAAGAGATGATGACGGCATTCGTGATGACGAATACCTTGAAAGTGATAAAGATGAAACAGTATGGTTCAATCAAAGTATTCCGCTAAATCAAGGCAGAAGATTAAAACAGCGTACCTCTAAAATAAATGAATTGTATGAAAAGCACCGTAAAGAAGGTGCGAAAGTTCAACGCGTTATAGAGATTCATATCGATAGTAGATATGTTACACAAAAGGTAGATATTTTCTTCTATTATTACCCCGGTAGTTCTGTCGGGAAAAAGATGGCAAACACCATGCTCAAAACTATAAAATCTGAATACGAAGAGCATCAAGTAAATCGTGGGTACAAAGGCGTAGTAAAAAGCAGAGACCTACATACGTTAAGAGAAAGTAAGCCGCCTGTTGTTTACATTGAGCTTGGTAATATTCAAAATGAATTTGACCAAAAACGCTTGTTAATAGTAAACAACCGTCAGGCCATTGCCAACTGGCTTACCCAAGGGGTTCTGAAGGAAAACGGTAAGTAATAAACCTAGTTTGTGTTGGGGTTAATTGGGCGTATGCTATACCAACGGATTGTTGTTGTATTAAACTGATTCTGAAATAAATATAATGCCTGCGCAGTAGAATGGAAGAATTAATCGATCTTTAACACCGCCATAAAGGCACTTTGCGGTATTTCTACGTTGCCGACTTGTCTCATACGTTTCTTACCTTTCTTTTGCTTTTCTAGCAACTTACGTTTACGCGAAATATCACCACCATAGCACTTAGCCGTTACGTCTTTACGCATTGCTCGTATGTTTTCTCTAGAAATTACTTTGGCACCTATAGCAGCTTGTATAGGTATCTCAAACTGGTGGCGCGGGATAAGTTCTCTTAGTTTCTCACAAATCTTTTTACCAAAACTGTACGCCTTATCTCTGTGAATAACCGCGCTTAGTGCATCCACAACCTTAGCATTCAGTAGTATATCTAACTTTACAAGCTGAGACGCTCTGTACCCAATAGGATGATAGTCAAAACTTGCATAGCCTCGACTGACACTCTTTAATTTATCATAGAAATCAAAAACTACTTCTGCCATCGGCATTTCAAACGTTAGCTCTACTCTATTGCTTGTTAGGTATACTTGATTTTTGATTGTACCTCGTTTCTCAATACACAACGACATGATAGCACCTACGTAGTCACCTGCCGTTATTATCTGTGCATTTATATAGGGTTCTTCTACCCTATCATAGTAATTTGGCTCGGGTAAATCACTCGGATTGTTGACTATGACAATATCGTCTGGAGCCTTCTTTAAGTATGCATGATAACTTACGTTGGGAACGGTGGTAATCACCGTCATTCCAAATTCTCGCTCCAGTCGCTCTTGGATGATTTCCATATGCAGCATTCCTAAGAATCCACAACGGAAGCCAAAACCAAGTGCTGCTGAACTTTCTGGTTCAAAAACGAGGCTAGCATCATTTAACTGTAGCTTGGCCATAGAGTCTCTCAGCTCCTCAAAATCTTCTGTATCAACTGGGAAAATACCCGCAAATACCATGGGCTTCACATCTTCAAATCCGTCAATGGCTAATTCTGTTGGGTTTTGAGTAATGGTAATCGTATCACCTACCTTAACCTCTTTGGCCTCTTTTATACTGCATATAATATAGCCAACATCACCTGTTTTTACTGTTTGGCGTATCTCAGGCTTTAACTTAAGCACACCTATTTCTTCGGCGTAGTAGGACTTGCCCGTATTCATAAATTTAATATGATCTCGTTTATTAAGCTCGCCATCTATAATTCGGAAGTAAGCAATTATCCCTCGGAATGGATTGAATACAGAATCAAATATTAACGCTTTTAGAGCTGCTTTAGCATTCCCTTTAGGTGGTGGAACTCTATCAATTACCGCATTCAATATATCTAGAACACCCATTCCTGTTTTCCCACTAGCTGGTATTATACCATCCCTATCGCAAAGTATAAGCTCTTCTATCTGGTCTTTTACTTCTTCTGGCTCTGCACCTGGAAGGTCCATTTTATTGAGCACGGGAATTATTTCTAATTCATGATCTAAAGCGAGGTAGAGGTTAGATATGGTTTG
>CAJXIQ010000165.1 GCA_913054375.1 uncultured Bacteroidota bacterium | reverse complement strand
TAGATTACCAGAAGCATCTTCTCCCCCGATCCATATTGCTCCAGAAAACAAACTGTGTTTTCTTACTTCATTTGTTTCCGAGGGCAGCTTAGGTATCTCGTACTTGGCATTATTCAAATCCCACCACATATCGCCACCATTTAGTATCTTGGTACGTACATTGTTTATGTCTAGATCTGCGCTTTGACTTGCTGGGTCACAATCTGAACCGAACTTCATTTTGGTATTCAATTGACCATCACGAGTAGTTCTTCTTTCTTCAGTGTCTACGTTCTCTTTCGCAAATACTCCTACGGTACTAAAGAGTACGGCAATCAGCATTAAATTTCTCATTTCTCTTTTCATATCTTCTGTTCTTTGTGCTGCGTTGTTCTTCTCACTATTATTATTAGAAATATACTCTCAGTCCCAATCTTGTTAAGCGCGGTATGCTATAAAAATATGGGTTTTCAACTTTTGCATTGTACAAGGCAACATACGACTGAGTGTTCACTTCATTATTTGCTTCTTGGCTACCTTGTGGTGAGCTCAACCATCCATCGTCATTTGACAATCTTGAGAAACCGTACACTTGTTGAATATTTTGTGTGTTGAATAAATTTTGAACCCATAAGAACACCTGTACTTCCGTACTTTGTCTTCTGAAATTATCTTTCGTATTTTTCTTTTTGATGCTAAAGTTTTTGTTAATGTTCGCATCCACTTTAAACTGCCAAGGTAATCTAGAGCCAAATGGGTTACCATCTAATTGTTGTCTTTGTGCAGTACCTATAGATGCGCTTGCAACTGGATTAATGTACGCACTATATGGCTCACCAGACTT
Source organism: uncultured Bacteroidota bacterium (assembly GCA_913054375.1). Classification (GTDB taxonomy): domain Bacteria; phylum Bacteroidota; class Bacteroidia; order NS11-12g; family UBA9320; genus UBA9320. The sequence goes on along the minus strand of CAJXIQ010000165.1, from coordinate 2,832 downwards.
GGTAGAGATAATAAAATTAGCTCCTGCATTTTCAAATACCTTTTTGTCAAACCAAATAGGTCCGGTATAGTCTGTACCAGACTTAAATCGATAATCCAATATAGCAGATATCTGATGACGAATATCGCGTTGGGTAGGATACAATGATCGTAAATTTGGCAAACCTGCTTGTATGAGCGATGATGCTGAATTTATGTTTGAACCTGTACCATCCGCAAAAAGAAGTGAGTAGTTCAATGCAAGTGAAGTCCTTCCTTCTCCTCGAAGCTCGTACTCAGCTCTAAAGTTTTTAATCGTTTCAAAATCTAAATTTTGATATGAGTTGTACGATATAGGCCATGCTTGGTTAATTCTTACTAGTGCGTAATCCCCGCTAGTCTCACTATAACTTGCGATAATACTAAGTGCTGAGTTTCTGCTAAGTGTTTGCTTAAATCCTAATTCATACAATGTTTTTACACGCGGTTGAAGATTTGCATTTGGCAATACACTACCTTGATTTGCCTCTAAGTAAGCATATCTATTAATAGGAGCGAAAATTGCACCATTTTGGGGTCTCTGAGCTAGTTTATCGTAGTTAGCAAAGAATTGCGCATCGGAATTGATTGGGAATGAAAACCATATTCTCGGAAGTACATTTATTACTGGCTTGTAATCTTCAAATGCATCTGAGTCCAATTCTCCATCAGTATTTACCAAAAACGGCTGAATTCTTCCGCTTCTTGTAGACTGCGTAATAAGATCTGGATTGCCTAGTTCAGACCCATCTGAGCCATACCAAGTATTCCCGTCTCTATATCCTACTATTTCCGATGGATCTTCTACATCATCAACATACACGACATAATCATCTCCAATATTGGTAGGTACACTATAGTTGGTTAGGAGTCCATTTCCTCTATCAGAACCAGAAAGACTTGAAATTTCACCAGCAGAATATGTAGGGAATAGTGAGTATTGATCTTTAAGCCCTAATTGGTTTGCGTCATAGCGTTCTACACGAACTCCTAATCGAAGTACTAGGTCTTTAAACTGGAATTTGTCTTGTAGCCATAATGCACTATACACTGGAGCAAATGAACTAATCCCTTTTGAAAGGTCATCGTTTACAAAGTCTCCAAAAGAAAATGCTTTTCTTGTTCTATTTCCTAGGTAATCATAACCAAAATAGCCGATTATGGAGTTACCATTATTCCATAGGTCATCTGCACTAAATAGGTTGAGACTAAATGTACTCGGGTCTAAGCTATTTACATCTATAAAAGATGTTTCTGTGATTAAATCACCATTTGCATCTCTGTAACCATCGTTTATGAGTTTTGCACGTAGCCTTTCATCAAATACTTTTTGTTGGTCTTTGTCTACACGAATATTGTAACCTACCGTGTCTGTGAATGTACCATTCTGATCATAGGAGTGAATCCCTCCTATTATGTAGCCATTTTCATCTACTTGGTCAAGCGCAGATATATGTCCGTTTGTAAGTTGTGGCATCAGTGTCCACAAGCTCGATGCGCCTAAGTTCCAATTACTAAATAGTGTTTGCTCGAAATACATTCCAAACTGCAGATCATGCGTGTTCTCCAAGTTAAGAATAGCCTCTCCCTGTGCGTATGCTGCTATGCGCTCATTTTGAGACTTAGAGTATCCACTAGCTCCCGAACCAGGATTACTCCATAAAGAATAAGTAAGGTTTGGTGAAAATCCATTTAAGAGTCCCAGGCTTTGTTGTACTTGTGCGGCATTAAATACCCGAGTGTTCGAATTTTCGAAGAAATTAAAAACACTTTGTGTGTATGACGCTCTTTGCGGGTTCTTATCACTTGCATCAAATGTGAGATTACGACTCCCTGAGCCCGTGAGATTAAAGTACGACTGGCGTGTTACCGTATCTCCATTTTGATCGATATGCAAAGTTGGATCATTTACAAACTCGTAAAAAGGCTGTCTATCTGATGTAAATTTACCGATGTATCCGTAGTCAAAAAAGTTGTCTCCATGCAGTGGATTTACTGTTTCACTCCAATTACTTTGGTAATCTAATCTGATATTGTAAAAGGCATCAGAGAATAATGATTTCTTTTTCTCTTTATCTGCTTCAGAAGTACTCCCTAATCGTTGGGTGAATTTCACATACGTTCTTAAGGTTTGGCTGGTTGAGTTGGAGTACTCTTTGAAGTTTATTAAACTTTGGGTGTAATTAAAGTTGTTTCCTTGTCCTTGGTTGAATGAGCCAAATACGGTAATGCTTGAATTCTTATTTGGTAAAAATTCTAATTTCCCTTGAACATTACCCACCATTCTTGCTACGTTCTTACGTGCCTGGTTCTGCTCTAAATCATCCTCTGTGAGAAGTAAGGATCTGTAAACAAAACCGGGACCGTTGGGATTTTCAATTATTGGATTTTTTTCTAGATCATCCAGAACATCTTCTTTCACACTATAAAAACCTCCATACCCTGGACTGGCATCTTGGGTCAAGTTAAAATTAGTTGCGAGCTGATACCCGAGGGCTACATATTCTTTATCTCCACCACCTTTGTTTTTAATCCAAAGTGGCCCAACTGCAGAAAACTCTGCTTGGTTATAATGGTAGGGATCGAATGGGCTAGAGGATATAACCTCAAAACTTCTATTTACAAAACGAGAAGGGCCTTTTGTTGTTATGCTGATCGCTCCGCCTGTAAAGTCACCATATTGTGCTGGTATACCCGATTGAATGATATCTATTTGTCCTTGAGCCGACTGCGGAACACTGCTGCTACCAACTACACGCACACCATCTACGAAATATGCTGTAGCATCTGTTCTACTTCCTAAAAAGAATATCCC
>CAJXIQ010000164.1 GCA_913054375.1 uncultured Bacteroidota bacterium | reverse complement strand
ACACCAAACTAAGCCAATATATAGATAAAGTAGCTGATGCTAGCGATGCTGAAATAATAGCTGGCGGATCGTATGATGATAGCGAAGGCTACTTCATCAGACCTACGGTAATTGAGACAAGTAACCCTAAGTATACTACAATGTGCGAGGAACTATTTGGTCCAGTACTTACTGTTTACGTTTACGAAGACGACCAATTTGTTGAAACAATGAAGCTCCTGGATGAGACTTCTGAGTATGCCCTTACCGGCTCTATATTTGCTCAAGATAGAAACGATATAAATCTAGCATTGTACACACTACGAAATGCCGCAGGTAATTTCTATATCAACGATAAACCAACGGGAGCCGTTGTTGGTCAACAGCCCTTTGGTGGAGCTAGAGGTAGTGGCACAAATGATAAAGCGGGTGCACCTATTAACCTTATGCGTTGGACATCTATGCGCACCATTAAAGAGACATTTGTAGCTGCAAGTAGCTACGAGTATCCCTTTCACAGTTAGGCCCACATAATGGTTCTTGCCTAACCGGCACGTTGCCCTAATTTGATACAAAAAAAACAGCACTAACATGCTGTTTTTTTTGTATCAAATTTCCCTATTTTTAGGAGACGTCACTTGTCAAAAAACAAATAAACTATCATGAGTCACATCAGAATTTAGCACTCTTTTGACTGATTTTTGATATAGTATTCATAGCCGTTTTGTAACCTTGCAGCGCTAAGAAACACCACCTTACATAACCAATGAAAAACGTCATATTAAGTACAGCCATACTGCTTGTTCTGCTGCTCGGTGCAGCTATATTTTTACCCTATTTATTCAAAGACAAAATAATAGAAACCGTAAAAATAGAAGCAAATAAAAATTTGCGAGCTAAGCTTGATTTTAACCCGAATATTGGCATAAATATCGTCAAATCATTTCCAGATCTCCAACTATCCTTCAAAGATATATCACTGGTGTACCAAGACAGTTTATATAGCAATGATACCTTATTAGCAGCCAATAAGCTAGAGCTTTCTTTTGACTTAATGCAATTTTACAAGAACCAAAAATACATTTTCAGAAGCATACATATAACTACTCCTTTCATACATTTAGAGACCAATAATGATAACACAAGCAATTGGGATATACTCGCCAGTCAAGATACCAGCCACTCTGGCTCAAACGACAATAGCTTCAATTTTGAGCTTTCTGAAGTAATCATCGAAAGCGGGACATTTGACTATTTGGATGCGTCATCTAACATCGATATACAACTACACGGTGTGGAGCACATCTCATCTGGCAGTTTCAGTACACAGTCTTTTGTGCTTGACGCAAAGACTACTGTAGAGGAACTACATGTAATATCTGATAACGTAACCTATTTCAATAAATGGAAGCTCCGTCAAGCGGGCAATATTGCTGTAGATCTTGCCAACTCAAAATACGAACTGACCAAAAACAAACTCACTATCAATGGACTAGAAACGAGTTTAGGAGGGTATATACAACTCCTAGAGAATAACGTCATTTTTGATTTAGTTATAAATTCTGAAAATACAAATCTGAATACGTTCTTAACACTTATCCCGAGTATTTATACGTCAGACTTTGCTGCGATACAAACCAAAGGGATAGCCAAAATGAGTGCTACTTTCAAAGGCATTTACAACGAGGCTTCGTTTCCTGCATACGACATATCTCTTCAAGTAGATCAGGGATATTTTAAGTATCCTGACCTTCCGCTACCGATGGAGGATATAGACCTAAACCTTCATGTATACCGTAAAAACGGCAATACCGAAAATACCACTATCAATCTACAGAAAATGCATTTTAAAGTAGACAATGATCCGTTTAATCTGAGACTCAATGTGCAAGATATTTCGGGCAATACACAACTAGATGCAGAGGTACAAGGTAAGATAGATCTTACTAATCTATCTAAAATAATGCCACTAAACAGAACACAAATAAGCGGAATCGTGGAGGCAGATGTACAAATAAAAGGCAGGGTAAATGACATTGCCGCATCGTCAATTGATAAATTCACATCCAATGGAATGGTAAATGCTCAAAATCTTGTATACAAAACAACCCAGATGAGCGAACCTTTGGAAGTGAAAAATGCAACTATTGTAGTGCATAACCAAATGGTAAACATACCCATAATCGATGGTAAAATTGGGAAGAATGATATTAATTTCTCTGGGAAATTCGATAACTTTTTCGCCTATCTATTAGACGATAGAACACTCACAGGCAATGCTTTTCTTAAATCAAAAAACTTGAATGCCAATGATTTTATGACCAAGGCAGCATCTGATGGAGAAACAGTGGAACTATCCCTTGTAGAAATACCCGGAGATGTAAAATTGGACCTTACTACATCGATAGATAAACTCCAGTATGATGACCTTGAACTTACCAATTTTATTGGGAGAATAGGAGTAGAAAACAGCATACTGCAATTGCACGATATTGCCACGGATCTATTGGACGGAAGGGTAAATCTGCAAGGAGCGTATACCTATGACATTGCCAAACCGCTAGCTAAATTTGATATATCGTACTCCGATATAAAAGTAGCTGATTTGTTAGCTAAATTTAAAGTAGTTCGGGCCTTCGCTCCGATTGCCAATCATGTACAGGCCAAGACTACTGCCAAAATTACTGTGGCCACTGAGCTCAACAACGATATGTCTCCTAAACTTGAAAACATCAACCTTGGCGGTACACTAAACCTAGAAAATATAATCGTAGAAAAACTAGACGTATTAAAAGCCATTGATACCCAACTAGGTACCAATCACTTAAATGTAAAAAAGCTAAGCGACTGTTTGTTGGCATTCCGTATTAGTAATGGGGAATTAATAGTTTCCCCCTTTGAAGTATTCATAGATAGCTCTAAACTATCAATAGATGGCGTCTCTAAGTTAAATGGATCCATAGACTACAAAGGAATACTCAGCCTACCCAGTACCTATATCAAAAATGAGGCGAGTAACGTCAATGGACTTACTGCAGGTACACATTTCAGCAACCTACAACTAAAACCAAAAGATTTCTTAGATCTCGCCATAAACATAAGCGGAACATTCAAAAAGCCAGAGGTTAAACTCAACCTGAAAGAGATAAAATCTTCTGTAAAACAAAACATACAGAATACGGTTAGTAATGATGTAGCCAAAAGGAAAGAGGAAGCCAAAGTAAGGGCCTCTAATGAGATCGAAAAGATAAAAACTGAGACGAAAAAACGTGCAGACGAAGCCAAAGCAAAACTGAATGCTCAAATAGCACAACAGAAAAAGGAGGCAGAACAACGTTTAAAAGAAGAGGCAGACAAACAAAAAGAAAACCTCAAAAAGCAAGCAGAAGACAAACTAAAAGGATTATTCAAAAAATGACTAACTATATAACGATCAGCATACTTGTCCTATCACTCATAGCATGTAGTGGAGGACAAAAGGACGGTTTTAGCAGTGCAGACAGCCAAGAACTGAGTACCACACCAGTCAAGGCGACTATACCGGTAGATCAAAGTGATACAATATACATAATAGCTACGGGTGCCAATATGAGCGAAATGCGTTTTGATACCAAGCGTATAAAAGTACCCGCTGGCAAGGAGCTCACCATAGCTCTAGAAAACCAAAGTACAGACGCTACCATGCCACACAACATTGCTTTCATACAAGAAGGAACAGCCAATGAGGTAGGACAAGGCGGTTTGAGTTTCAAAGAAAATGGATA
>CAJXIQ010000163.1 GCA_913054375.1 uncultured Bacteroidota bacterium | reverse complement strand
CAACTATGTATTTTGGAACTGGGGAAGGTTTTTCTAACTCGGATGCTGTACGAGGTGATGGAATTTTCAAAAGCACCGATGGGGGAAGCACCTGGACGCAATTATCTAGCACTACTAATAGCCTGTTCAACTATACCCAAAAAATAGTTGTAGATGCAACTGGCAATGTTTATGCTGCAACTAGAAATGGTGGAATTCAAAAATCGACCAATGGAGGCACATCATGGAGCACCGTACTATCAAATTTAGTTCCTGCATCGGGTACAAACGCCACCACAACTAGAGCAGCAGATATAGAAATCGCAGCAAATGGAGACATTTATGCGGCTATGGGTATTTTTGATTCGGACGGGATATATAAAAGCACCAATAGCGGTACAGCGTGGACCAAAGTGTACATCGCCTCTTCAGAAGAACGAATAGAACTTGCGTGTGCTCCATCGAATAGCGACTATGTATACGCACTTACTCAAGATGCGGCTGCAAACGATGCAGAAAACTTTCTAAGGACAACGAATGGAGGAACCTCTTGGACGGCTCTTTCTCCGCCAACCGGTTTTAGTGCCCAAACATGGTATAACATAGGCTTGAGTGTAGACCCTAATGACGAAACTAACGTGTATACTGGTGGACTTGATTTATGGAAATCTACCAATAGCGGAACTTCTTTTACAAGAGTTGCCTATTGGAATAGTGTACCTTATGTGCATGCAGATCATCATATAGTTGTTTTCGCACCTGGGAGCTCAGATTCCATACTATTTGGCAATGATGGAGGCGTTTTTCTAACCGAGAATGGCACTTCTGCTAACCCTTCTTTTCGATTTCAATCTACCAGTTATAACGTGACTCAGTTTTACTCAGGAGCCATACACCCTACAGCCAATGAAAATTATTTTCTAGCTGGAGCACAAGACAATGGTAGCCAAAAATTTACCTCTACTTCTGTAAGTGCTACTACAGAAGTGACTGGGGGAGACGGCGGTTTTGTTTTTATAGATCAAAATGACCCGACTTACCAGTTCACATCATATACCCGAAACCAATACGCAAGGTCTACCAATGGCGGACAATCTTTCTCTAATATTAATATTAGTTCTACCGTAGGGAAATTCATCAACCCTACTGATTATGATAATGATGCGTTTGTTATGTATACCTCTTATGGCAATGGAACATACTTGAGATGGACAGACCCAAGAACGGGCATCTCAACTTCAGTAATTAATTTTAGTGCATCCGGTACAGGGGAACCCTCTGCTCTATTCTGTGACCCCAATACTGCAAACCGGTTATATATAGGGACCGATGATGGAGAAATTTGGAGAATAAATAATGCAAATACTACACCTACAGCATCCCAAATTACAGGTGCTGGAATGCTAGGCTATGTGAGCAGTATAGATGTAGAAGATGGAGACGCTACCCACTTACTTGCTACCTTTTCGAGTTATGGTGTAAATCAGGTTTGGGAATCTACTAATAGCGGCACGTCATGGACTGTTTTAGATGGAACGTCTTTACCAGATATGCCAATTCGTTGGGGAATGTTTAGTCCGCTAGGATCAGATAGTATATTCTTAGCTACTGAACTAGGGGTTTGGACCACAGATGACGCAAATGGTGCTTCTACAGTGTGGGGAGCTTCTAATTCAGGACTAGCAAACGTAAGAACCGATATGCTACAATGGCGAGATTCAGATTCTACACTAATAGCAGCAACTCACGGTAGAGGCCTTTTCTCAACCTCGTTTTCTAAAATTACTACAGCAGATTTCGCATCGAATAAACAGACAATATATTCCTCTTCACCAATATCCTTTTTTGATGCTTCAATAGGTGCGACATCTTGGGCTTGGGATTTTGACAATGATGGAACCACAGATGCAACAACACAAAACCCGTCGTGGACCTATACTACTGGAGGGTATAAAACTGTGACCCTAGAAATAAATGGGTCTCTTACTGCAACTAAAACGAACTATATCACGGTAATACCCAACCTTGGCACGCCCTATACCACAGCTGATGGGGGAAATTTTGAAAGCAATGGTTGGCACTTTGGATCGGAATCACTAGCTGGAGGAGTAGACCTATGGGAACGTGTAGCTCCTTCAAATGCTATTAGTAATACAGCCTCTGGTTCTAATGTTTGGAAAACAGATTTAGATGCTGATATTACAAAAGCAGATTATCAATGTGCACTTTATAGCCCATCATTCAATATGACGGCGAGTGGCTCATATACTTTAGGTTTAGACTATAGAATGGAGGCTGTTCACAGCCAAGTCCCAATAGGAGTATACGTGGAGTATTCTATAGATGGTGGCATACTATGGACACAACTCGGCACTTATGATGCTGCTAATAATTGGTATAGTACATCCAGCCATTTAGTTGCCCCTAGTGGCATTTGTTGGTCTCATAGCCGCTTGTCCTATACTTCTGCAACAGTAAATGCCTCGGCACTGGCAGGCAATAGTGACGTTCGTTTTAGGGTAGTTACCGCAGTTGCTGATGGGTGGAATCTTGGAGGTAATCCAACTGTGGGTTATGAAGTAGATGGGTTTTCATTGGACAATTTTTCTCTCTCAGGACCAGCAAACGATGCTATAGGTCTACCTGTAGAGACAAATCAAAACGCAACTGCAACAGCCAATTTAGGTCCCAATGAAACTGTTAACTTTATATCCGCAAACAACAAGATTTTGGCGACTATACAGAATCTGAGCACACACAATTATGGGGCTACCACGGTAACGATAGACAATGCCGGTACATCAACACAAAACTTTAGTACAAATACAGCGGCAAGTCAACAAATAATGGACAAAACACTTACCGTAATACCTACTACCAATAACGCCAGTGGCTCTTATCAAATGACCACCTATTTTACGAATGCAGAAGCTTCCGCTTGGAAAAGCAATACAAGTCAATTTCTAAAAAATTTCAACCAAATAAAATCGCCAAATTCCATCAGTTCTGGAACTGTCGCCAACACGGTGTACGGAACAAGTCCCTCTGTAGACTCTACATACAATGGCTCAGAATTAGCCATTACTGCGACGTATAATACAGGTTTCTCAGGGTTTGGAGGTGGATTGACGGGTTCTGCTGGACCACTGCCGGCAGAATTGATAGCATTCTATGGAGAACGTGAAGGGAGTCGCAGTTTATTGCACTGGGAAACAGCCTCAGAATTGAATACGAGTACATTCGAAATTGAACGACTTAACGATACTAAATTTGAATACATAGGAAGCGTTGGTGCAGCAGGCAACTCTCGGAGTATTAGAACATATATATATGGAGACAACCTACCAAGTACCGATAATGGGAAATTTACCTACAGACTTAAAATAGTGGATCACAATGAAGAATACGAATACAGTAATGTCCTAGTTCTCCTTGAGGCACCTTCACTTGCACCTATTACTATATTTCCTAGCCCTGCTAAAGATGTTATAAACATCCAATTGAGCAATGAGATTAACGATAAAGTAGATCTTAAAATAATAAATATCAAAGGAGAAGTAGTCAAAAAATTAGAGGACATAGCGCAAAATGAAAAAGTGAGTCTAACCGGCATACAAAGTGGAACGCACTTTATTTTATTTTCCAGAAAAGGTACACCTCTAGAAACACGGAAAATATTAATTATTAAGTAATAGATAGATAAGTATAAATTGCAAAGGGCTTAGCTAATATCCTAAGTCCTTTTTTATACCATGAGATTATTTACTGTTATAGCTTACCTTATTACTTGTTCAATTAATGTATTTCCGCAAATAA
>CAJXIQ010000162.1 GCA_913054375.1 uncultured Bacteroidota bacterium | reverse complement strand
ATGAAATTTCTGGAAATATTAACTCAGTTGTATCAAATAACCTACAAAGATCAGGATTATTTGAGGTTCTTCCAAAAAAATTATTTTTTGATCTTTCCATACCATTTGAAAAGAAACCTAATTTTTCCGATTGGAAGATAACCACAGCTCAGGGACTTGTTCATGGTAAAATAAAACTAAATAATGATAAATTAGATATTGAATTTAGGTTGTGGGATATTTTAACAAAAAAACAAATGGTTGCTCAAAAACTAAGTACAGAAAAGGGAAACTATTATGACGATAAAGATAACTGGGTATTTTTTGAGGACATACTAAAAGAGATCCCCATTAATACCTACAATCAAGAGCATTATCTAAACAACAATAAACTTATTCGATTAGCTGAGGGTGAGTTTGAATACTTTATCCGCATTTTTGATTTTAGAATAAGAAGTACAACATCCCCGTTTAGTATGGAGATGGAGAATATAAAACAGATCCTCAATATGAAACGTCAACAAAAAGAGGTTAAAAACATTGAAACAAAAATGCTAGATGAGGCGTATAGCAATAAAGAGATAAAAATATTTTGAAGAAAACGATAACGACAACACTTTTACTTTGCGGCTTCATGGTACAGGCCCAAAATGTGCGTGTTTTAGATGAGGTTGTAGCTGTTATAGGCGAAAATATCATTCTAAAATCTCAAATGGAAACCGAGTATGCGCAAGCTAAAAAGGAGATGGAATTTTATGACGGAGATTTAAAATGCGAAATATTAAATCAACTGATCATACAAAAACTATTTCTGCATAAAGGTAAACTGGATAGTACATATGCAGATGCTGCCAGAGTAGATTCAGAAGTAGATAGGAGAATTCAATACTACGCGTCACAGATTGGAGGAGAGGCTAGATTAGAGCAGTATCTTGGCAAATCAGTAGATGATTACAAGGCTCAGATGAAACCAAAAGTTGAAGAGCAAATGATAACACAGCAAGTGCAACAAAGCTTGGTAAACGGTATCAAAGCATCGCCAACGGATGTACGCCTGTTTTTCAATGAAATACCGAGAGATAGCCTGCCAAACTTCAACAAAGAGGTTGAGTTTGCAATGATTTCTATGAAACCGCAAGCAAGTATGTATGCCAAGGAGTACGCACTAGAAAAAATTACCAAATTACGTAAGGAAATAATTGAAGGGGTCTATACCTTTGATTTTGCTGCTAAAAGTAACAGTGATGATCCTGGTACGTCAGTAAATGGCGGAGAGCTCGGGTATTTTGCAAGAGGTCAGATGGTAAGTGCTTTTGAACGTGCCGCTTTTAAACTTAAAAATGATTCCATTTCTGAAGTGATAGAAACGCCGTATGGGTATCACATCATCCAAGTGATTGATAGGAAAGGGGAGAAAGTAAATGCCCGCCATATACTTATAAAACCGCTCATTGTACCGAGTGATTTTATTGCACTCAAAAAAGAGATGGGAAAGCTGATTGTAGCAGTGAAAACTGATAGCCTTACAATGTGTCATGTAGCTAGTAAGTACAGTACAGATGCTCAAACAAAAGATAACTGTGGATACTATGTAGATGGCGGTACGGGTTCGCAACAAGTTCCTATCGCAGCATTACCTCCAATTATCTCTGCAAAAGCGGAGTCTATGGTGCCTGGGGAGTATTCAGACCTAGCTAAGTTTCAAGATGAGGATGGTACAGAAGGGTATAGGTTTTTCTACTTACGCAAAGTGGTACCTGCTCATAAGGCAAATCTGAAAGATGACTATCAGAAAATACAGTCAATGGCTGTGGAGCAGAAACAAGAGAAAGAAGTAAAAAATTGGGTAGATGAATTCAAAATGGGTGTATACGTCTGGATAGATGAAAAGTACATGAATTGCAAAGAACTAGAAGGATGGAAAGGCCTAAGTAACGAAAGCGAATGACAGATTTTAAAGACGACAAGAAAGCCGCAGATGGCCTTGTACTAAAAGTGCAAGAACTGAAAGCGGAGATAGGTAAGGTTATTATTGGCCAAGATGAAGTCGTAAATGGCGTAATAACCAGTATAATTAGCAACGGGCACGCCCTCTTAATAGGAGTACCGGGTCTAGCCAAAACATTATTAATCAAAACGATAAGTGAGGCATTGGATATGAGTTTTAATCGTATTCAGTTTACCCCAGATCTTATGCCAAGTGATATTGTAGGCTCGGAGATACTGGACGACAGTCGCAATTTTAAGTTTAATAAAGGCCCAGTATTTGCCAACATAGTACTTGCAGATGAGATAAACAGAACCCCGCCCAAAACACAAGCTGCTCTTCTCGAGGCTATGCAAGAAAAGACAGTAACAGTGAACGGAACTGAATATTCACTTCCCAAACCATTTTTTGTATTAGCAACACAGAACCCTATCGAGCAAGAAGGAACGTACCCCCTGCCCGAAGCTCAATTGGATAGGTTTATGTTTAATATGGTACTAGATTATCCAAGTACAGCAGAAGAGATAAACATTGTAAAGGCTACAACGTCACACAAGAGTATACATGTGAATAATGTAGTAAGCCAAGAAGAGATTATCGGTTTCCAAAACTTGGTAAGAAAAGTGCCAGTAGCAGATAATGTCTTTGAGTATGCAGTAAAATTAGTAGGTAGAACACGAGCAGGAAGAGAGCTAGCCACAGATCAAATAAATAAATATGTAGACTATGGTGCTGGTCCTAGAGCGTCTCAATACCTAATAGTGGGTGCCAAGGCAAATGCTCTTATGACAGGGAAGTTCTCGCCAGACATAGAAGATGTGCAAGCCGTAGCTAAAATGGTCCTGAGACACAGAATAGTGCGAAATTATAAAGCAGAAGCTGAGGGAATATCCTCAGAAAGTATCATTGAGAGTATACTTTAATTGATATATACTGTTGTAGACATAGAAACCACAGGGGGATCACACGGCAACCGCATTACAGAGATAGCGGCTGTAAAAACAGATGGTAAACACATTCTAGATAGCTATGAGACACTGGTAAATCCGGAGGTGTTCATACCAAAGTCAATCACCTTACTTACCGGGATATCAAATCCTATGGTACAAGATGCTCCAAAGTTTGAGGATATCGCTCAAGCGTTTTTCGCCTTTTTGGGGGATACTATTTTCATAGCTCATAATGTGAGTTTCGATTATGGCATTATCAAAAATCACTTTGAAGATTTAGGGATTACGTTCAACAAGAAGAAACTGTGTACCGTGAGACTCTCAAGGGGCATTCTCCCTGGTCATGCATCCTACTCTCTGGGTAAAATATGTCCTGCATTGGGTATTAAAAACCATAGTAGACATAGGGCTATGGGAGATACTATGGCTACAGTAGAATTGTTTCATCATTTGCTTACCAAGGATAAGGAAGATTTTGTCTTCTATTCGCTCAACCAACTAAATAAGGAAGCCATGCTTCCGCCAAATTTGGATAAAAAAGAGTTTGAAGATTTGCCTAATACAGCCGGGGTATATTACCTGTTGGGAGAGAAAATGGAGATTCTCTACGTAGGCAAGGCAAAGGACATAAAGAAACGTATTGTTACTCATTTTTCTGAAAAAAGTAGAAAAAAAAGTGAGCTTCTTAGGAGTATACACCATGTGAGTTTTGTAGAAACAGGGAATGAGCTTATTGCCTTATTACTCGAAAGCGATGAGATAAAAAAGCATTATCCTAAGTACAATAAAGCTCAAAAAAATAAGAGCCACGACTATCACGTGTGTTACTATGAAGGACAGGACGGAGTGCTGCGTGTAGATGTATTCCTCAAAAAATTTGCTAAAAATAGTATCCAAAGTTTCAGCTCCATGACCATGGCTAAGGATCACTTGTATAGGCTGGTAGAGCAAAATAAGTTGTGTCCTAAGTATGCTAGTTTGGAGCGTACAAAAGGAAATTGCTACCTAGGAGATGAATGTG
>CAJXIQ010000161.1 GCA_913054375.1 uncultured Bacteroidota bacterium | reverse complement strand
ACAAGCTTCCTGAGCCCATACTTACACCCAGTACAAAAGCGGAAAGTGGACACGACCTCGACATAAGTTACGAAGAAATACTAGCCCAACGTATTATCAAGAAAAAAGAACTTGCAGAGCTCAAGGAATACGCTCTTGCTCTTTTTTCTCATGGCTCAAAACATGCTGAATCACAAGGCCTTATTCTAGTAGATACAAAGTATGAGTTCGGTAAAAAAGGTGATACAATAATGCTCATAGACGAGATACATACTCCAGACAGTTCTCGCTATTTTTATGCAGACACCTATAAAAAAATACAAGAGAAGGATCAACAACAACGTCAACTAAGCAAGGAATTTGTGCGGCAGTGGCTTATTTCAAAAGGATTTCAAGGCAAAGAAGGACAAAACATACCTGTGATGACACCAGAATTTATTCACACAGTAAGTGAGCGATACATTGAGTTGTTCGAAAGTATTACAGGGGAAGATTTTTCGCCAAGGAGCTACATTGATATCGATAAAACAATAGAATTAAACGTAAACGGATACTTTTCTTAACTACTCTCAAAAAACAAAAGATGATAAACAATACTACACTAACTTTATTTTTCACCCTAGCGGTATACTTAGTGAATGCACAAAATGTAGTCACTTACGCAGGTAAGGTGAGTAATGACGCTGACAATAACTATGAGTCTACGTCTGGCAAAGATTTAACAGACACCTATTTTAGTAGTCCTAACGGGCTTTGTTTTGACAACACTGGAAAAATGTACATCAGTGAGAAAAATAAGATAAGAATAGTAACAAACAATAAGCTCTACATACGCAGTGGGAGTCTACAACGACCCGCATTCTCTGAAGGATATAAAAATGCTTCAGGTGCACAAGCCACCTACAGAAATCCAATGGGAATGGCGTCAGACACAAACGGGAATATATATGTTGCAGATGTAGACAATCACTGCATACGGAAAATTGCTAGATACGTGAATCTAGGTAACGTGCAAGTAGCATCTACGTTTGCTGGTGCAGCTCCTACCCAAGGACTACCTGGAAATGGTACAACTGGCACAGCAGACGGTACTGGCACTGCGGCTAGATTTAATCAACCTACTGATATTGCCATAGATAACGAAGGCAATTTATACGTGAGTGATTTACGCAACTATACCATACGTAAAATTACACCTTCAGGAGTTGTTACCACTTTAGCGGGAAAAGCGAATACACAAGGTGCAACAGATGGTACCGGTGCAGCTGCCAGATTTGGCAGACCATGGGGTGTTGCCGTTTACAATAGCAATACACTAGTAGTAACAGATCCCTGGAATAATAATATTCGTAAAATAAATATATTCTCTGGTGCTACTACAACATTAGCGGGGCCTACTACCGGTCCAGGAGTTTCCACCATAGTAGATGGGACATTGGTCGAGGCTCGATTCAAGTCTCCAAAAGGAATAGCAGTAATGAACGGAATAATCTACGTAGCTGATGAAAATGTTGTTCGAGCGATAAACGAATCAACCAACTCTGTGACGACAATCGCTGGAAGTGCGACACAATTTGTTGTGAAAGATGGTATAGGAACAAATGCTTGTTTCACGGAACTCTCCGATTTAGAAACAGACGGTGCTGGCAACCTATACGTAACGGAAAACAGTAGAGCCGTTGGCAGCCATGTTATTCGTAAAATTACAATAAATGAACTCGCACCAATTGCTGATTTTGAATCTACAAAAAAGAGTCTAAAAATAGACGAACAGACTACCTTAACAGACATCTCAAGAGGAGAAAATGCTACCTCACGTAAGTGGACTATAACCCCTTTCAATTATGCGATAAATGAAGGTTCGCTAACTAGTGAAATTCTGAAGGTCTCGTTTACAAGTACCGGATTTTATGAGGTGAAACTTGACATTACCAATGGTTACGGGAGTGATACCAAAATAAGCGAGAATTATTTTGCTGTATCTACCACAGGTACTGGCAGCGTCACTTCGTTTAGCGACAACCCACTTATACAGCTATATCCCAATCCATCAAATGATTTAGTACATCTTACACTTGACCCCTCACTCGATCTAAACCTCGGTAAAATGACCTTGTATTCAACACATGGCAATAAAGTAATGGAACTGGCCCCTGTTGAAACAATTGACCTAAGTACGCTAGAGAACGGAACCTATTACTTGACCTATACATCAGAAGAGCACAACATCGTAAAACGAATGGTTGTCTCTCACAAATAGCGATTAAATATATTTTCTGCTAATAAAAAGGCTTCCTCAAAGGGAGCCTTTTTTAATTGGAGTTTTTCTGCACCAAAGTATTCCAACATACGCTCAGTAGGCATATTCCCCACCAAGTCATCTTTTGCCATCGGGCAGCCACCGTATCCTTTTATAGCACCATCAAATTTGCGGCAACCACTGGCATAAGCACTGTCTATTTTATCCCTCCAATCGAATGGCTTCGTATGAAAATGTCCTCCAAATTCACTGCCTACCGTATGCTTATTTACCGATTTAAAAACTTCAGCAATAGAATCTGTAGTACTTATACCAACGGTATCTGATAAAGAAAAATGCCGTATGCCTATATTTTCTAATTTGCCCACCCAATCACTCACAGCTGAAGGGCTCCAGTCATCTCCATAGGGATTTCCGAAACCCATACTAATATATACAACCATTTCCTTATTTGCAGCCATACACTTATCGTGAATATATTTAACGGATTCAAGAGAATTATAAATCGTTTTATTGGTATTTCGTCGCTGAAAAGTTTCCGAAATACTGAACGGGAAACCTAAATAGTCTACTTGAGAGAATTGCACAGCTTCATCTGCTCCACGCCTGTTGGCAACGATTACAGAAAGTTTTGTCTCTGTTTGCTCCAAGTCCAAAGCATTCAACACTTCTTTGGTGTCACGCATTTGAGGTATAGCACGTGGAGATACAAAACTGCCACAATCTAAGGTGTGAAACCCTACCGTTAGAAGCTTGTTGATGTATGCTATTTTCTGTTGTGTTGGAATAAAGTCAAGAATACCCTGCATAGCGTCTCTTGGGCATTCAATTATCTTCACATCAGGTTCTTTAAGCAGGGTTGACATTACGGTCCAAATGTACCATTTTTGCAATTATATTTACACGCTTAAATGAACGAACAACTAGAGGTTAATAATACCGAAGTAACTGTGGCTAATACCGAGACTAACACTACCGAAGCAGCAAATCAGACGGATACAAAGAACAAAGAACTTTTTAAGGAAATTGTTCAAGAGGATAATAGTCAAGAATTTGATGCCAGTACACTCGATGGGAAATCATTGGATGAATTAGTTGAGGAAGCACGTGGCCTACTCATACAAACTCCAAAAACAGCGTCGATGCGCTTAAAGGTTATCCGTACAGTATTTTATGATAAGTACAACCTGTCCAAAGATGAAGCCAAAGAGCAATACACGGCAGAGAGAACAGATGAGTCGCCTGATTTTGTTTACGAAAAATCTGGACTCATAGACAATCTGAAAGAAATAGAAGATGAGATAAAGAAGGCCCGTGAAGAAGAGAAGAAGCGTGTAGAAGCAGAGAAGAAAAGCAACTTAGCACGTAAAGAAGCTTTGATCGCCCAGCTAGAAATAATATTAGGTTCGGATGAAACACTCGAAACGATAGCTGAAGTAAAAGAAATTCAGAAAGAGTGGAAAACCATACGTGTTTTACCGAAGGAAGCTATAGGCAGTTTATGGGATCGATACAATGTTCTACTGAATAGTTTTTATGACAATCATGGAATCAATATCGAACTGAAGGAACTTGACCGTCAAAAAAACCTAGAATCTAAAATTGAGCTCACAAAAAAAGTAGAAACAATTAAGGATGAAAAGTCACTAAAACGTAGTTTTATCATGCTAAATAAACTGCATGAAGAATTCAAAAACATTGGACCAGTGCCGCATGAGAGCCGTGAGCCTATTTGGCAAGCAT
>CAJXIQ010000160.1 GCA_913054375.1 uncultured Bacteroidota bacterium | reverse complement strand
ACAGACGAAGACTCAACCAGTCTTGCCAAAAGGTCAGAAAACAACAATGCAATTGGCGATGGTAAATATGACCAGCATAGAATTCCAGGAAAAGTAACTATTGCTGTAGGTCGTGTAGACATGAGTAATCTACCTCTTTTCTCTATGAGCGAAGTAGCTCTTACCAAACGGTATTTGGATAAAGTTCATCTATTCAAAACAGGGAGTACTCCATTGATAAACAAAGGAGTAATAGAGAATAATTTTGCAAGTTTTGATGAAGGATTTAGCTCTGCTGCTATACGCGATTTTTATGCGGTATGTGGCGATAGTGCAGTTGTGGAGGAAGATATATTGCAATCTTGCAAAGAAACCGACTACCTATTATCATATGTATGTGGTGGGGGTTCGTATACGAGCTGTAACGGCTTTGGCACATCAGATAGTTTCAAAAATGGCAATATGGCTGCTTTCAATCACTTGTTTGGTAGTTTCTTTGGTGATTGGGATATCCAAAATAATCTTTTGCGATCTTCCCTAGCCACAAAGCGTCTGGGCTATAGTGCTATATGGAGCGGTAGACCAAAATGGGTTACACACACCCTTGCTCTAGGTGAAAGCTATGCAGACATCACCAGAAGATCTCAAAATAACTTTTTAGACTACGATGCTAATTTCTATCAAAACGGTGCACATATGGCGCTTTTAGGAGATCCCAGCTTAAGACTACACGCCATAAAACCAGCTAAAAACATACTTCTTGCAACTACAGATAGTAGAGACCAAACTATGGTAAGTTGGGAAGCTACAGATGAGGCAAATACACTTGGATACTACGTGTACAGAAGCCACAGAAGGACTGGAAAATATATACCCATTAACACAGTACTTATTACAGGCACCGAGTTCATCGATACGTCGCCTTACGCTGGCACCAATCACTACATGGTACGTGCAGCTAAAAAGCAACTCACCGGTAGCGGTAGCTATATAAACTTAAGCCTAGGTATACATGCTGAAATAAACGAGATGAAGGGCGAAACAGCTGCATTGAAAGAGTTTGCCCTTTCTGCTATAAAAGTATACCCTACCGTAACCCAAACAACGCTCACACTAGAACAAGAATTACCTAAAGCCACGGACTATAAAATCTATAGTACTATGGGAATTGAACTGGTTACGGGCCGTTTGACTACAAAAAAAACAGTGATAGATGTATCTAACCTTGGAAGTGGTGCCTACTTCATAAAAACAGAAGGCGGCACTTCTCGTTTTATCAGATATTAATTCTTGAAGAATTTCTTGTTTTGCAGTTGATAAAAACCCTTTTCGTACGGTTTATCTTCTTGAGGCTTTATGTACGCTTTCATGCCAATGTCCCACATATTTAGGGTAGAATCAGAAACATACACTACACCATCATGAAAAGAATAAAATGCTCTTCCTTGCGGAGTAAGCAGAGACGGATTAACCCTACTTGTACTATGATCAAATAAGCGAGCTATGGTTGGGAATATATCCATTTGGCTCACTACACTGTATACCGAGGTATCCTGATCTACTACACCTCCAGTAAGCAATAAGGGTATTCTAAAATTTGCCGTATCATATATGGGGGCATTATCTGGCCTCACAGTCCCGTGGTCTGCAGTAACAATAAGTAAGGTATTTTCCCACTTACCTGAATTTTTCAGTCCGTCAACAAACACACCTAAGCAACTATCTGTATAGGCAACACTGTTCAGATACCGATTTTTGATCCTGTGGTAATTAGGTACATCAAAAGGCTCATGACTGCTCAACGAAAAAATCATTTTAAACTGTGGCCTTTGTTCTGTGTTGAACTTTAATAATTCATTCGCAAATACATCTCCATCATGCACACCCCATGCATTTACGTTGGCACTTGTATAGTCATCTTGTGAAACTACTTTGTCAGCATCTTTGAACAATACCTTTATATTGGCAAACTCCAAATTGCCGCCGTAGGCAAAACTGGTATGATACTTTCTCGGAAAGACACTAAAAATACTTGATTCATTTGCTAAGTTTTGCGGGAAATTAGTGAGCGTTTGTCTGGCTGAACTCGGCACACCGTAAGTAAGAGCGAGAAGCCCTTTATCTGATCTAAAACTACTTGCAAATGCTTTGCGATAATTTATACCATGTTGCATCAATTCATTCAGATGAGGAGTAGCGTCATACTGCGGACCACTTAGACCTCCAATTACTTTGGCACTAAAGCTCTCCAGTACAAGCAAGATTACATTGGTACTGTCATTTATATTTACTGCACTATCCATAGAAGGAGATACCACTCTGGGAAGCGCAAGTTGCTCCAGGTCTTTTTCGTCATCAAAAAATACTAGTGCAGCATGTTTATCTCGTTCTAGCTCAGTTGCTAAAAAGACCCAAACCGCATTTATTGCAGTGTTATTATTTAAATTATCGTCGCTAAAATACGCACTACTCACATTGATAGGCACATTGCTAATACCGCCACGCAGCAGCACTACCGATACACCTATAAGCAGTATGCTCCAAAATGAACTCTTGAGTTTTGGCATAGCTAAAACACGACGACCCCAGATAACAAACCAACATACAGCGAGCGCAGCAAAAGCAAAAACAGCAATATATGTATCCAATGCTATGGACGCCATGCCAGCATTCTCCTTGCCCAAAAACTGTAAAAACCCAAGATTTGTCCGTTGCCCCCAATAGTTGAAAAAATAAGGATCTACAGCAACCACGAGAAGTATAAAT
Source organism: uncultured Bacteroidota bacterium (assembly GCA_913054375.1). Classification (GTDB taxonomy): domain Bacteria; phylum Bacteroidota; class Bacteroidia; order NS11-12g; family UBA9320; genus UBA9320. The sequence continues at coordinate 1,253 of CAJXIQ010000160.1, read as the reverse complement.
AGAAAGACCAACCACCAATATGCAGCAAGTATTTTTGACAAGCTAACCCTCATAAAATACTGCACTAGAAAAATAGCTAAAGGTATCAGTGTGATATACCCCACCAAGGATAAATCTAGCCTAAGGCCGTTCTTCCAAATAGCATAAAATGTATTCGCAGAAAGAGCTCCATCGTTAACCAAAAAAAAATAAAGCTTCGCCACGGCAAAAAAGAACAACCACAGTAAACTTGTTTTGAAATAATAGGCAACCGTTCGCATTAGAATCGCTGCAAATTTACGCTTTCGTTTATATCCGTACCAAGATATATATGACGAACCAATTCTGCTACTAGCAGTGGAGCCATACTAACGGCTTTGCTACCCATACCATTGAGTATATACACTTGGTCATAGAGTGGGTGCCTCCCAACAATGGGTTTCCTATCTAGCGTAGCAGGTCTTACTCCGCAATAGTGATCCACAATTTTATAGGGTATAGTCATTACCTTATCTAATTTATCCGTAAGATCATCACGCATCATATCTGTAGGGTTAAGTGTACTGTCATTTCGTGCATAGGTGGATCCAGCCCTCCATATTTTATCCCTTAAATGCTGCAGAAACACCGATCCCAGATATATATCTCCTTTAGGCTCTAGGTCTGTCTCTAGTATAAGTAACTCTCCTTTGGTTGGTATTATTTTTACGTGATCGTTCCACATTGGATTGTCTGTCACTTTATATCCTTCTGCAAATATGATATTCTCATACTGCACATCTTGATACTGCTTACTCTGTAAATCCAATGAACTAAGGTCGAATGATTCGAAGCGAGTTGCGAGTAATCCTTCGCATGCTGCAAGAAATGCGCGTGTATTCATCTCTCCACCTTGCTGCACATTAAGCACCCCAAACTGAGTATTTAATCCATTTACATTTTCATTGGCAAATGAACAGAACCCATTGTATTTGGCTTTGTGTGCTTTGCTGAGCCAAATATTCTGCTCACCGGCAGAGGAAATGATTCTTTTATAATTTATTGATCTAAAAAAAGATGAGTGTAGCCTTTTTTCTAACGATTGGTAATACGACGCTAACGATGGGAATATTTCTGCTGCCCGCCACCCTATAGTAAAAAACTTACCTACCAAAGGATTTGCCAAGCCTGCAGCCACAGTAGTACAATGATTGGACTGAGGAGTGTCATATACTAAGGTAGATTTACCTTGTTGTTCTAGCTCTAATTGCAATAATCTACCGCATATCCCTCCA
>CAJXIQ010000159.1 GCA_913054375.1 uncultured Bacteroidota bacterium | reverse complement strand
AAAAAGAATCAATTTCATTAGTGATAGCCTCGAATTACCCGGCGAGCTCATTATTCCCATAAAATGCAACAACTGCCCCGTAGTGGTTTTGGTACACGGTAGTGGACCCAATGATAAGGACGAAACTGTCGGATCAATCAAAGTCTTCTATGATATAGCCATGGGTTTGGCAAGCAAAGGTATTGCTACGTTCAGGTACGATAAGCGTTTTGCAGTGTATCCCGAGTTAATGAGCACACAGTTTGACCTATATGATGAAACGATACATGACGCCATTGCTGCTTTGCAAACCATACAACAAGATACTTCGTTACAGTTTGGCAAGTATGTAATGCTAGGCCATAGCTTGGGTGCGTATAGTATGCCGCTAATAGCAAATACCTTGGAGCGCAGCTTGGACGGAGCCATTTTGTTGTCTGCCAATGCGCGTAGGTTAGAAGACCTAATAGACTATCAAATGAGGTACCTTACGGGTTTTGATGATCTCATCACGGACGAAGAAGAACAAATCATTATCGAGAATACAGCGAGGTCAAGAAACATACGAAATGGGGACTATACCGATAGTACTTCGGCAGAGAACCTCTTGGCGTATTGGCCCGGTACATTTTGGAGAAGTGTATCTGCCTATGATCCAGTAGCGACTGTTCAGTCTAATAGTGTGACACCATTCTTTTTATTGCAAGGAGAGAAAGACTATCAAATCACGATGGAAGATTTTGCGACATGGAAAACGGCAGTAGGCGATATGCCCAATGTGAGCATGCAGAGTTTTCCGGGTCTTACCCATCTATTTACGCCTACAGATGCAGATCGGGGTAGCCCTCAAGACTACTTCGCTCCGAGCAATGTAGATGAGGGCGTAATTGAGGCTATTGCAGCATGGGTGAAAGAGCTATAAAACAAAGCACTTGAGCGCAGCATTTGATTCCCGTATGCTATGGTACAGAAAAAGCTAGAAATTTTGGGAAATCTTGCTGTTCTAGTTGGGTTCGCTTCCAGAAGAGTATAAACGGACTAGTTTTTTGCTTCTCTCACGGTCCAGGTCTTAGCTCCCTTTACTTTTTGCTTGAGTAGAGCACTTTCCAGTACTTCGCTCATGTGCTCGACAAAATGGAACTTGAGATCAGCTATGTAGCTAGGCTTGATGTCGTCTACATCTTTTTTATTGGCCTTACACATGATAATTTCTTTGATACCGGCACGTTTGGCTGCTAGTATTTTTTCTTTTATTCCACCTACCGGCAGTACTTTACCACGTAGAGTTATTTCTCCTGTCATGGCTAGTCTATTTTTTATCTTACGCTGAGTAATTAGAGAAGTGATGGCTGTAAGTATGGTGATACCTGCACTTGGGCCGTCTTTGGGTACTGCTCCCGCTGGGAAGTGTATGTGTAGGTCGTATTGGTCAAATATCAACGGGTCTATGCTGTAGTCTTCTGCATTGGCTTTGAGCCAGGTAGTAGCATTTACAGCGCTTTCTTTCATCACACTACCCAGTTGCCCAGTGAGTGTTACTTTCCCTTTTCCTTTGGTGAGTGAGCTTTCTACAAATAAAATATCACCGCCCACACTGGTCCATGCTAAGCCGGTCACTACACCTGCAATATCATTGGTCTCGTAAAGGTCTTTTTCTATTTTATCCTTGCCTAGGATTTCTTCTACTTGTTCTGCCGTTATGGTTGGCTTAGGATTATTGTCGTAGACTATTTCCTTGGCTTGCCATCGGCATATTTTGGCTAAACGCTTGTCCAGGGTTCTCACGCCGCTCTCGCGTGTGTATTGGTCTACAATTTTCTCAATGGTCTTGTCTGCCATTTTTACTTGGCTTGCTTTTAGACCATGCTCTTTTTTTTGTTTCGGCAAGAGGTGTTTTTTTGCAATGCCAATTTTCTCCTCTACCGTATATCCAGAGATATCGATAATTTCCATACGGTCGCGAAGAGCAGGTTGTATGGTATCCAGTCTATTTGCCGTGGCAACAAAAAGTACTTTACTCAAGTCGTAATCCAGTTCTACGTAGTTATCATGAAATGCATTGTTTTGTTCTGGATCGAGTATTTCGAGTAGGGCAGAGGAAGGATCGCCTCTGTGATCTGCACCTATCTTATCTATTTCGTCCAAGACGAATATTGGGTTACTTTGTCCTGCTTTTTTCAAACTTTGAATGATGCGGCCTGGCATAGCACCTATATAGGTTTTACGGTGTCCACGGAGTTCGCTCTCATCGTGCAAGCCACCAAGGCTCATGCGCACATATTCTCTACCCATTGCTTTGGCAATAGATTTTCCGAGGGAGGTTTTACCTACACCTGGAGGGCCGTATAAGCAGAGTATGGGGCTTTTCATATCGCCTTTTAGCTTTAAGACTGCGAGGTATTCGAGGATACGTTCTTTTACTTTATCTAGTCCAAAGTGATCAGCGTCGAGTACTTTTCGTGCTCTATTTAAATCAAAATTATCTTTACTCAATTCTCCCCACGGCAACTCTAATAGAAGTTCGGCGTAATTCAAACTAACAGAGTAATCTGGTGTAGCAGGATTCATACGCATTAGCCTATCCAGCTCTTTTGTAAATGCCTTGGCTACTTTCTTATCCCATTTTTTCTTTTGCCCACGCATGCGCAAGCTCTCAATTTCCTGGTCTGGGGAGTCGTGTCCTAGTTCTTCCTGTATAGCCCGTATTTGCTGCTGCAGAAAGTATTCCTTTTGTTGTTGGTCTAAGTCTACTTTTACCTTACTCTGTATTTTATTCTTGAGTTCGAGTATCTGTATTTCTTTGTCCAAATGACCTAGTACACGGTGTGCTTTTTTCTTGAAAGTAGTGAGTTCTAATATCTCTTGTTTATCGTCTACAGAAACATTCAGGTTAGAAGAAATGAAGTTGATTAAGAAATTTGGGGAGTTAATATTCTTGAGCGCAAAGTTTGCTTCGCTAGGAATGTTGGGACTTATCTCTACGATTTGACTAGCTAGCTCGCGGATACTATCCACCGTTGCATTAGTTTCTTTCCCTTTAGCTGCCTTACTATCTGTTACGGCATGGGTGTCACCTCTAAAGTACGGTTCTTCCTGTGTGATTCCTGTCAGTTCAAATTTTCGTTTCCCTTGGATGATTACGGTGATGTTCCCGTCGGGCATTTTGAGCATTTTCAAGATAAGACCTAAGGTACCCACCTTGTATAGGTCTTTACCATTAGGGTCTTCTATATCTTGGTCTTTTTGAGCAACCACGCCTATAATCTTATCGGTTTTGTAAGCATCCTCTATTAGTTTTATACTTTTATCTCGCCCTACGGTGATTGGGAATACCACTCCCGGGAATAAAACTGTATTGCGTAGTGGCAATAATGGCAGATTGGTTGGGTACTCTTTTTTATTGTCGTCTTCAAAATCGCTATCTGCGATCACAGATATTACTTCAGAGCCGTCGGCACTGTCCAGAAAGTCGGTACTTAGCTTAAATTTATTATCAAATGTCATTTTGTCAAATTGTCACCCAAGGTTGTGTACTACCTTAGGGCTTACAGATAGGACAAAGGGTGTGCCACGTAAAGACCTGCCGTTTTCGGCCCGAAAAACGATGAAAGATCTATGCACGGATGATGTATGAGAATAACTTTTAGTACCTTTGCTTTATAAATAAATTATTAAACCAATGAAGAACATTAAATTACTATCATTATTTGCCTTACTCGGAGTAGGAGCATTGTTTTTTTCGAGCTGTGGAAGTGAAAAAGCACCAGAACCTAAACCAGTTCTAAACTTTATCGGCGGTGCTGACTTTGTTTCTTCGGATGTAGACCTTACTGCAAATACGGCTTTCCAAATTGCGATCACTGCTTCTCACGTAGAAAATATTACGTCGTTCAGGATCATACGGTCATTGGATGGAAGTGTGGATGAGGATGTTTCTGACACGGCTGAGTACAAAACAAAAGTTATTTCTGAATACATTTATATGGGCACTACGGGGCCCGATGCAGGTACTGAAATATA
>CAJXIQ010000158.1 GCA_913054375.1 uncultured Bacteroidota bacterium | reverse complement strand
AACACACCAACTAACTAACAAAAAAATTAAATTAACCATGAAAAAATTCCTAACCACACTCATTTATGGCAGTTTAGCGTGTATAGTACTTATCTACTTGTTTAGTGCGATGCGTTGGCCCGGTTTTGGTGATATAGCTACAGGAGTGCTGTGGCTCCACATAGGAGCATACATGCTTTATTCCCTCATGATAAAAGACCGTGAACCGCGTATTATTTATCCATTGGTTGCACTTACCGCGGTGGTTTTGGTCAATATTTTTAAACTGGGAGCCGCTGCTCCATGGATGAGTATCGCTGTATACTTTTTCTTAGTTGCTTATACAGCATTTCACCTGATGGCTACAGATTACTTGGACAAAAATGAAATCAGTTTTTTGAATAAGTTAAACACAACTGCAGTTGCAGTCTATTTACTAGGAGGAGTTATGAAACTAGCTAGTTTGCAGTTTAGTAATGAAGTGTTTATCGTAGGCAGCGGGATGCTTGCATTTGTGCTATTGCTGACCGGAGCTACCAAAGGATTGGAGAGGCAGAAGTAGGTCTATGCGTCTTGACTAATAGCTCCATCCACATCCATATATCCGCCGCCGTTGTAGCATTCTATACCTTGAGCTTGCAAGAAGCCTAAAGCCTGTCCACTTCTACCACCACTCAGACAACATAGTATGATGGGAGCTCCAATAGCTTTAAATTCTGAAATGCGCTGTTGTACCTCGTTGAGCGGTATGTTGATAGAGCCAGTTACCTTTCTTCGCATAAATTCTTCAGAGGTTCTTACATCTACTACTTTAGCTCCGTTTTGTATTCGTTCTTGTATGGTCATAGTTGTTTTCTTTTTTGCTGTTAGAATTGAAAGTTTAGAAGAGATATTCTGAGCACAACCGCCACATTTTATGTTTGCCACGTGAAGCGTTTCATTTATCATGGGGCAAATGTAAATTACTAGGAATACACTTTTTGTAACTTATGTTACAGATTACGGGTATTATAAAACCATAAATATCGGTAATCTATTGTGCTCTTTTTCATAATGTAAGCTATGAGTATATACCCACTCCAGTTTTTCCTGGGCTGTCATTTTTTCTCGGTTTTCTGTGCTTTTAGATTTAGCTTCCTCAAATTGAGCTTTCAAAGTGGGATTGTTCTTCACTATATCTGCTGCTTTATCCTCAAATACGTAGGCACTGTAATGCTCTTTTTGCTGTAGCACAGCATCAAAGAAATTCCAATTAAAATATGAATCTGGTCCTTCTGGATCAAGCATCTCTATGATGAAACGGTCTTTGTCTGTACCCATTGGTATGAGGTAATCTCCCTTGCGAAATGTCCAAATAACGGTATCGAGCGATGCTTTAGTTTGGGAGTGCAAGTAGTGCTTTTCATACGGAATTTTTACCGTTTTGTAGTCTTCTATGATGTATGAAGCCACATGCATAGAAGTATCTTTTTTGAGCTCTATCAGCTGCACGCCATTCCATCGTAGTCTATCCTCTACTGCTGTATAGCCCCTACGAATGAGATAAGCGGTTGGTTTATCTTTGAATTTTGTAGCGAGCATGCTGCCGTTGTAAAACATATTTTTAGTCACAGGCCTAGCTCTATCATAGTAGAGTCTGTCTTCACCAGTTACTTCACTTTTTTTGTAGCCATATTCATACCCTTTAAATTCCATTTGCGTAAAATCAAAGTAGTCTATTGACCAGTCAATTGGCAAACGATTAGCAGTAGCTACAGCTTGTTTTTGAGCATTGCGAGATTCTTGTATGTCAGAGCTTTTTTCGTGGGCGTATTCCAGTGAACTCAGCAAGTAATCGTATGTAGCATACACCCTTTGTTTGAAAGGCTTGAGCATATGCGTCTCAGTGATAAAACCGTAGACATTGTGAAGCGTTGTTAATCCGCTGCTATACCGAGGAGAATCATAGAACGTAGCATATGAATTCTTTAGTGGTCCGCCCCAGTGATTTACGTACGGTACCATCTCGTTGTCTTTGGCTTTCATTTTACGCTTTATGCCTGGAATCATTTTATTGCGTAACTGTGCTCCCATCTCTCCACCTAGCTTATCCGGCTGTGTGCTGAGATAAGTCATCGTATATTGATAATCAGCTCCATTGCTCACGTGGGTTTCAATGTATATATCCGGGTCTATGAGTTGGATTAGTTTGGCAAAGCTTTCAGCGTTTCGGCTATCGCATTTTACAAAGTCGCGGTTCAGGTCTAGATTCTGTGAATTCCCTCTAAAACCATATTCCTCTGGACCATCTTGATTGGCACGCGTAGTGCTATTCCTATTGAGGGCTCCGCCAATATTGTAGTACGGAATACATACGAGAATACAACTATCCAGTAGAGTACTATTGGTATTGGCAAGGTTTCGGTAGAGCATCATACTAGCATCTACACCATCGGGCTCTCCCGGATGTATAGCATTGTTAATGAGGATGATAGTCTTGTCGGTCTTAAAAATATCTGGCAACTTCTTGCCCTCCTTGCTCAGGGTAACGGTATGTAGTGGAATGCCAGCATCGGTCATTCCATATTCTTGCATTTGTATTTGGCTGTAATCACTAGATAACGACTGCCACCAGGCTATCCCTTCTGCATACGGAGCAGATTGCATTCCTTTAGAAGTTTCAAAAATGGTACTATGCTCTTGCGTAGTTTTAGTGCTGCAAGCGGCAAGTGTTACGATGAGTAAGAGAAAGAAAAATTTCTTCATGAAGCAAATCTAATAGAATTTGGTGCTTTTATTATTCCATATTTGGTGCTTCTCTCTTTTGTTGCTTGCTTTGCGACAGCAATGCAAATTACAGGTAATCTTCGTAAAATGAGCACCGAGTTGGTGTCAAACATTCCTCAATATACGCTCAAGATGAGGGATGTTCTCGATCCTTTAGAATCTATAGATATGAATGTGTTGATAGGGAAGCCTATTCGCATTGAGTACGAAGGGTACATTAATTCTGTGATATCGGGGCAGAAGATTAATAAGGCATTTGGAGAAGGGTTGACGTATCAAGAGTTTATGGAGAGTCCACTAGCCAGCCCGAGCATAATGCGGCCAGAGCTCAGTGAAATTCACAATGGTATTGCCATACGCGACTACGAGTGGGAGATGAAACATCATTTGCAACCGCACGTAGTATACATAGCACTTACTAGCAATTATAAGGTAGGCGTTACTCGTGATACCAATATGCCTTACAGATGGATAGATCAAGGAGCTACGCAAGCCATAGTTTTAGCAGAAGTCCCCTATCGTCAGCTAGCAGGGCTGATAGAAGTCAGTTTGAAAGGGCACATTAGCGATAAGACTGCTTGGCAACGCATGCTTAAAGGCATAGTAGAAGTGGACAAGACCATCATAGAAGTGCGGGACGAAATGGCAATTTTAGTACCAGCAGAGTATCAACATTACTTGGTATCTACCCAAGATATTACAGAGATCAACTTCCCTGTCGAGCAGTATCCAGAGAAGGTGAAGAGCCTAAAACTAGAGAAAGTAAAAGTCATAGAGAGCAAACTTGTTGGCATCAAGGGGCAGTACCTCATACTAGAAGACGGTGTAATGAATGTAAGAAGTCACGCCGGTTGTAGGGTGACATTGGAGGTGTAAGAACTATTCAATAGGAAGCTGATCGCCCTAACCCTTTTCGCTAATATGTCTTGTAGCGAGGTAAAGATCTACAAAACCTTTCTTTCACTTTTTTTTTAAATATTTGTATTTTCTCAACTCTTTGCATACATAGATGATGCTGTTAAGCAATGCCCGACACTTAGAATCTAATTCTCTGATGTTAAGCTGCGCCAGACACTTAGTCTATTTATGTTAGGATGTTAAGGAAAGCTTGATATTTGACTTAGCACTTCATTTATGTTTTTAACTTGAAAATGATATTTTAAAATATTATTGTTTTCTTAGCTCTTTGTATACATAGATGATGCTGTTAAGCAATGCCCGACACTTAGAATTTAATTCTTCAATGTTAAGCTGCGCAAGACACTTAGTCTATTTATGTTAGGATGTTAAGGAA
>CAJXIQ010000157.1 GCA_913054375.1 uncultured Bacteroidota bacterium | reverse complement strand
TGATGGCTTACATTGATGAGCACGGCAATATATCAGACACTCCGCCAGATCCAGATGCTAAAGTGGAATTTGAGCTTGAGGACATTGTAACCAGTGTTCCAAAGCAAGAAGAATTTGATATGGAAGCGACGCGCGAGGGTAAAATAGACTTCTTTAATACGGAAAAAGGTTTCGGCTTTATAAAAGAAATAGGTACCGGCGAAAGTTACTTTGTGCACTACAAGGGTCTTACAGAAGACGTAATAGAAGGAAACAAAGTATCGTTTGAGCTAGAAAAAGGGATGAAAGGTCTTAACGCCATAAACGTTAAAAAGATTCAGTAAATCTTATCAACTAATCATATCGAGAAGCTCCAGTCACGCAAGTGGTTGGAGCTTCTTTTGTAGCAACGATTCTACCTCTTTCACATCCAACACTATCACCCTGTAAAAGACTTGGAAGCTAAAACTTGTCTCACCGACATTTACACAAAACTATCGCTCACTACGAGCTCTTTTGTTCCATGGGTCCACGTGTAAAATCCTTCACCGGACTTGATTCCTTTCTTACCCGCATTTACCATGTTGACAAGCAATGGACATGGAGCGTACTTGGGATTACCAAAACCGTCGTGCAGCACATTAAGAATAGCAAGGCATACATCCAGTCCTATAAAATCTGCTAATTGCAATGGTCCCATGGGGTGAGCCATTCCCAACTTCATTACCGTATCTATATTGGTCACATCTCCTACTCCCTCATGCAGCGTCCAAATAGCCTCGTTTATCATCGGCATCAAAATTCTATTCGCTATGAAACCCGGATAATCATTCGCCATTGCTGGGACTTTACCTATTTTCTTACTGAGCTCATCTATAGTCTTGGTTACCTCTTTAGATGTATTGTAACCATTAATGACCTCTACGAGCTTCATTACGGGCACTGGATTCATAAAGTGCATTCCTATCACCTTACTTGGCCTATCTGTTTGTGCAGCGAGCTCTGTAATGCTTATAGACGATGTATTAGACGCTAAAATACATCCTTCAGGTGCATGTGCGTCCATTTCCTTAAATATTTTAAACTTAAGCTCTTTGTTCTCCGTGGCAGCCTCTATCACTAAATCTGCGGACTTTACTCCTTCGGCTAGTGCAGTGTGTGTTGTAATATTAGCAAGCGTACTATACTTATCAGCCTCAGATATTTTCTCTTTGGCCACCATACGATCCAGATTCTTAGCTACCGTAGCTAAAGCTTTGTCTAGCGCTGGCTGGCTAATATCTACAAGAGCTACTGTATAGCCCTTCTGAGCAAATACGTGGGCTATTCCGTTGCCCATAGTTCCGGATCCGATTACTGATATATGTTGCATATTTTTGAATTATTTATTGAGTTGCGAAGGTATTCATTTACCGGCAAGACTAAAAACAATGGAGATAGAGATGTTTTACATAGGGCAATAAGCACCGTTTCACTTGAGACGTAAGGTTAGTGTAGCACCAGTATAAGTGCCAATACCTGGTCTTGTACGCATCAAATCAGGTGAAATACGTAAGGATAAATCTTTATTTATCTCGAACTCGCGAAGGTGAGCATCTACGTTAGCATCAATAATTTGCAACGCATAAAGAGCTACAAAACCAATGATGGTAAAATCTCTATTCCTACGGTAAAAGTCCCTATTGCTCGTAACCCCTGCCGTAGTCAGCAGTGGAAATTCATCTACTACAGAGGTATCATTGGCAGATTGTATTTTATTGACCAAAATTGCCTGGTAGGTAGCTAAGCTATCCTTATTGAAACGATAACTGTAGATAAGTCCGCCAATACCAGCATATACTACACTTGCTTTTAAGTACTTTTTATTATAAAGCTGACCTGCTCCAGGTAATAGCATAGCGAGAACTGTTGCTTTCTTCGGCCTTTGCCAAGTTGTACTATCCTTGCTAAAATCAATCTGAGCTATAGAGTTGCTTTGTGAGATGCTTTCCGCATATGCAGCATCATAGGGCATTTGAGCATAGCTAAGTGCCGTAAGAGCCATCAGTACAAAAAAAACACATCCCTGTTTCATTAAAGCAAAGGTATTATTCCATTTTCTTCAAAATATCATCTAACTGTTCTTTAGACGAAAAACGAATATGAATAGTCCCATTCTCGGGAGAACGCGATTTAAATTTTACATGTGTTCCAAGCTGCTTCTCGATCTTCTCCTTGCGGGAGATGAAGTTGGTGAAGTCAAAGTGCGTTGCAACGTTTTTCTTAGGCATATTTCCTACCACATCTTTCTCATTCCTTACTAGTTCTTCTACTTGGCGAACGCTTAGGTTACCATTTACCGAAGCTTTAAATAGTTCTAGCTGCCTTTGGGTATCTTCAACATTTACCAAAGCGCGGGCGTGGCCCATCATTAGTTTACCATCTTTTATGGAAAGTTGTATCTCATCTGGTAGGCGCAACAAACGGAGGTAGTTATTTACCGTACTTCGCTTCTTCCCTACCCTGTCTCCTAATTCATCTTGCTTTAGATCACATTCCTCTAATAATCGTTGATATGACAAAGCTATCTCGATTGCATTTAAATTTTCTCGTTGTATGTTTTCGATAAGAGCCATTTCCAGCATTTGCTGGTCATCTGCCAATCTAATATAAGCAGGTATGTGTGCTAGGCCGGCTAATATAGAGGCACGCGTTCGGCGCTCACCACTTATGAGCTCGTACTTCTCATACCCCACTTTGCGCACAGTTATGGGTTGTATCACGCCATGTATTTTTATCGAATCAGAAAGCTCGTTCAGTGCGGCATCATCAAACTCCGTTCGGGGTTGAAATGGATTAGCAATAATCTGGCTAATCTGAATATCTGCAATACTATGCAGTGCTTTGGGCTCTACGCTCGTAATATCAGTATCTGCATTTTCAAGCAATGCACTCAGTCCTCTTCCTAGTACTCTTTTTGTCATTTACTGTATGATTCTTTCTTCCTCACTTATTTTGGTCATCCCATTTTTTTGGAGCAATTCTCTTGCTAGGTTTAAGTAACCCAAACTTCCAGATGCTGTCGCATCATGCTCAAGTACAGGAATACCAAAACTCGGCGCCTCGCTTAACGTGGTATTTCTTTTGATTATAGTATCAAAAACCAATTGCTGGAAATGTAATTTCACTTCTTCTACTACTTGATTACTTAATCTCAATCGAGAATCATACATAGTAAGAAGTAAGCCTTCTATTTCTAATTTAGTGTTGATACTACGCTGTACTATTTTTATGGTGTTTAATAATTTTCCTAAGCCTTCTAGAGCGAAGTATTCACACTGTACGGGTATGATCACTGAGTCAGCAGCCCCAAGAGCATTAGTGGTAATAAGTCCTAAAGACGGTGAGCAATCAATGATAATAAAATCAAAATAAAATGGCTTTCTAATACTTTAATTAAAGATAAAATATTATCTGAAGAAATATCATGAAAATTATCAACACCACCTATTTCCTTGTCAGATAAATAGCCTTGCAAATTATGAATATTGTCCTTATCAATTTCTTTCAGTACACTTTTTATTTTGGTTGCTTCACCAATAAAAAAGATGCAATGGCTTTCATTAGACTAGTAAACAACAATTAATCAATAATCATTTAAACTATATAATATTATGAAAATTTCAGAATTCGAGACTAAGCACAAAGAGAGATGGACACCAAGCACAAACGATGTACTAATGAGAATAGCATCTAATCTATCTGACCTACACATTGAGAAAGACTTCTTTACTCCAGAACAAATGGACAACAAGTTAAATGCACTTAAAGATTACATATTTGATTTCAGATATGTATTAGCAGACGAGGAGAACGTATTACCTCCCAACAGATAATATCAACCCAACCATCAAACAACTTGCATAGAGATATGCGAGTTTTTGGTGGTAAAGGCAATAATGCCAAATTAATTTAATCTATACAATATGTATTTAAACGAAAAAGGTCAACTAATTGACACAAACTTGACAAGTGTAAACCCAACACAAGCAGAAATCTTACTGCACAAATTCAATCTTAACTGGAACGTAG
>CAJXIQ010000156.1 GCA_913054375.1 uncultured Bacteroidota bacterium | reverse complement strand
TCCACCTCCAGAGGTGGTTATGATCTTATTGCCATTAAATGAATAAGCACCTAGCACACCGAAAGTACCCATTTTTCGGCCCTTGTACGAAGCTCCAAGTGCCTCTGCACTATCTTCTATAATGGGTATATCATGTGCTGAGCATACTGCCGTTAGGCTATCCATATCACTAGGCATACCATACAGGTGTACTATGATTACCGCTTTGGGTTTCTTCCCTTTAGTTATTCTATCTTGTATTGCTTTTTCCAGCGTTACAGGACACATATTCCATGTTTCTTTTTCAGAATCTATAAACACAGGAATTGCTTTTTGGTAAGCGATTGCGTTCACCGTAGCCGAAAAGGTAAATGTACTGCACAGTACTTCATCATCCTGCTCTACTCCCAAAAGTATGAGTGCTAGATGCAAGGCTGCTGTTCCGGAACTTAGAGCAGCGCAATTAGATATGCCATTGTAGGCAGCTAGTGCGTCTTCAAATCCATTTACATTAGGCCCCAACGGAGCTACCCAGTTGGTATCTATCGCATCTTTCACATACTTTATCTCATTGCCTCCCATGTGAGGTGAAGACAAGTAAATTTTTTTATTAGTCATTTACTGTTATTGTTTGACCAGGATTTCCCACTACAGTACTATTGTCTGACACATCCTTGAGTATTACCGCTCCTGCTCCTATGGTACACCACTTCCCTATTTTAACCCCAGGAATTACTACACTGCCAGCACCTATGAGTGTTCCTTCTCCTACAGATACATTACCGCACAAGGTCGCATTAGGTGCAATATGACAAAAATCGCCTATACTGCAATCGTGATCTATAGTAGCACCTGTATTGACAATGGTATGTCTACCTATATGCGTATCGCTATGTATGATCACGCCATGCAACAACTGACTACCCTCCCCAATATTCACCGATGTATCAATACAACTACTTTGGGCAATGACAGTTGTAAACATATGCTTGACTGTTTGTACGATGGTCTTCCTGATTTTATTATCGCCAATAGCCACCACTACCGCTTGCTCTTTTTCTAGATCAGCGCTGTACCTATGTACAGGCAAATCTTTAAAATGGGTAATCAATGGATTATCGTCAAAAAAGAATTTTATCTCCGCACTACTCGCAGATAATACGACCTTACCGTGTCCACTTGCTCCAAAAATAATCATGCCTTACTTCCTCTAAATTTTTCCATACTAACTGAGCTACTAGAAGATATATCCTGTCTTCTAAATACTTTCATTATCGTATTGACAATAATCTTAATGTCTAGGATTATTGTAAGATTATCTACATACCAAACATCTAACTTAAACTTCTCTTCCCAAGAGATACTATTTCTCCCGTTGACTTGTGCCCATCCAGTAATACCTGGCCGCACTTTATGTCTGCGAGACTGCTCTACATTGTACAATGGTAAGTACTCAACGAGCAGTGGCCGTGGACCAATAAGAGCCATATCACCTTTTAGAACATTGATAAGTTGTGGTAACTCATCGAGCGATAGTCTTCTTACCACTGCTCCTGTAGTTGTTAAACGAAGAGCATCTGGCAATAATTCACCATTGCTATCTCGTCTATCATTCATTGTCTTGAATTTTATCAATCGGAATATTTTACCGTTTAATCCTGGTCTTAATTGTGTAAAGAAAACTGATCCACGATTGGCCACAGCAAGTATACAGATCATTAGGAAAAACAGCGGTAGTAGCACTACAAATGCAACCAGTGAAATAACAAAATCTACTATTTTTTTAATGAAGCGTCTATACATTATTTAGCTCTTCTAAAAAATCATCTATTTGCTTTTTTAAGTTCAAATTATTCATTGCAAAGGTATATGCATTTTGTCCTAGTCTGCTTAATTCGGGAGCTTGTTTTTGTAACATCACCTCTAAACCAGATATGAGTGCTGGAGTAGATTCTGGAGCAACTACCGTACCGCAATCATACTCTTCAACAAAATGAGTAGACCCGTTGTAAGCCAATAGTATTGGTTTTTTTGCTAGGCAATATTCCACATACTTATTTCTACTATTGCCAAATTCATATAAGTCACTTTTCAAATATCCATCATACAATATATCGCAATCTCGGCAAAATGCAACTACCTCACTTTGCGGTATTTTATCATAAAAATGGATATTGGAAGCATTGTATTTATTCTGTAGTTCCTCAAGAGATGGTCCTTCTCCTAAAAACACAAAATGAATGTTTATTTCCTTTTCAGAAAAATAAGTTGCTGCCTCCAGTAAATAGGTAAGAGCACTCGACTTATTTATACTTCCTGTGTAGCCTACTATTGTACCTCCATTTTGCTTGATACTTTTTAGCTCATTTGTATAACGGTGTGTGTCAAGATAATCAATAGTATTATTCACTAAGTGTGGAATCCACAAGACCTTTTTTGGGGCCGATACACTTACTTGAACATGCTTTTTGAGATGTGGCATTGTGCCTACTATGATATCTGCAGTTTTATAGCCATTTACCTCTATGTATCGAAGTAATCTATAGATTGGATTGAGTTTAGAAATATTGGATAGGCGGGTTAATACCAATGGCCATATATCGCGTACTTCAAACACCAACTTACTGCCCCACTTCTTTTTCAATTGCATTCCGGTGCAGATGGTGAGTAAGGAAAGTGACGAGCATATTACGGTATCAGCTGAAGTAAGTTGCTCTGTACGTAGCTTTTTTCGTAGCCTATACTCAAAATGAAACCAACTTGTAATTCTTCTTATTCCGTATGCATTGGCATACTGCAGCGTAGGTATCCAGCATACGTTAATTCCGTCCAAGTTGTCAGACAATTGGGACGGCAAGTGGGCCAGATTATGATTGGATGTAGATAGGTATACGGTAACTTGATGTCCTCGTTTCACAAGTTCTCTGGATAAGTAGAAATGCCTTGTTTCAAGTCCATAAGGTGAATATGAGGCATATTTAGATAAATAAATTATGTTCACTCTGTGCTACCTATTTTTTTATCAATGAATGGTATGCTGCCAGTTGCGCCTCCCAAACAGAATCTTGTTCAAAATTTTCTTTTATGTGGGCATATGCTTCACGGCCAAAATTATTCCTTTTTTCAGGATTTTTAAGCATATAAAGCATTGCCGAATAAACTTCCTCTTCTGATTTAGGTTTCACTAATAAACCATTTTTGTAGTGGGTAATTATCTCATTGCAACCATTAATGTCACTCAATACCATAGCTTTTCTAAAAGCTCCGCATTGCAATGGAACATTTGGAAAACCTTCTCTATAGCTCGGAAAAATCAAGACATCAGACATAGCAATAAAAGGACGAACATCAGATTGGTATCCTACCCATGTAATACCCGGATGACGCTCTAAAGCATCTAAAACATCGTCTGGCAAAGGATCTAAGTCTTGCTCTAAAGAGCCTACTAACACAAGAGCGACATTGTTTCCTTCATTGAATAGCCTGATAAAACTTCGAACAAGCTCTACAATGCCTTTGTCTTTGACCATTCTGCCAATATTCAGAAATATAAGTTTGCCCTCTAATTCGTATTGATGTTTGGCTTGAAGCCCATATTCTTGAAATAAATGGTAGTCAAAGTGCGAAAAATCAACACCATTTATATTACCATTGGCTAAGACCTTTAACGGTTTATTTGTAATTCCATAATTCAAATCTGCTTTCATAGGAACAACACCAAAACCTATTCCATAACCAACAGCACCTACTAAATTCAACTTTTTAGACAAATTGTGAGTATAGTTGACTGCAAGAATTGTTGATCCTGTAGTTTCAGCATTCTCAATCATTGTACCATTCCACATTGCATAATCTAAACTTGCTCCTAAACCTTGTCCAAACATTGTTGTAGTACCTAAAATAGCGACTACCATCATACTGTAAATCTTTTTCATATTTTTTATAATTAGTTAATAATTTCTGCAATTATACGAAAAAAACTAAACTTAAAAATACAAACTAACATAAACAAATTAAATCTTCATAAAACAATCCTAAAGATTACAAAATCAAATACTTATATGAAAAAAATTATTATTGTATATTTAATTTAATTTTTTTTTTGTGTAAAAATTGTTTGTTTTAATCAATTTAATAAAATATTATTTAA
>CAJXIQ010000155.1 GCA_913054375.1 uncultured Bacteroidota bacterium | reverse complement strand
CCTGAATAGGAATGCACCCAAAAACGTAATTCAGGATTTGTTAAGGAATCCAATGCAACCCAAGGGCCAGTTACGGAAAGGTTGGGAGGTAAATTACCGTATTGGTAATTCACGGCAATATATTTTCCCGCACCGGTAGGAGTGTGGTCAGTGTTTGGACCTTGATCAGTATTGTATTGTGGTAGTCTTGCTACTTTCCAAAAAGCTCCTAAAGACCCCGAGTCAAGGAAACAGTCTCCAAAAGTTCCCTGTGTCGCCTTAGAGAACCAGCCTTGTGGAGCAACCCAATCACTGCCTTCAA
Source organism: uncultured Bacteroidota bacterium (assembly GCA_913054375.1). Classification (GTDB taxonomy): domain Bacteria; phylum Bacteroidota; class Bacteroidia; order NS11-12g; family UBA9320; genus UBA9320. The sequence continues at coordinate 3,986 of CAJXIQ010000155.1, read as the reverse complement.
AATCTTCAACCCACGGTGCAACAAAAGCACCGCATGAGGTAGTAATGGTAAGATTAGATGACCAAGCAGAGGTGTCATTAGTACCACAAATAGAGCGTACGCGGAGTGTATACGTAGAGTTGGAAGCGAGGCCGGTGAGATTATAAGAATTAGTCGAAATTATCGCTGTACTGCCTGAGGCTGCTGTTGTTCCTTGAGCCCATTGAATTTGATAGTCAGACGCACCCGTTGTATCCCATGTGACTTGCGCGGTACTTACATTTAAAGAGACAAGCTGCAAGCTTAAAGGAATGCTGCAGGCTAGTGTGTCTTCTGTTACTGCAAAATCATCCAAGGCGATATTTGCGTAACTCCCATTACCCGTGCCATTGATGTTGCGAAATGCGGTAAATTTAAATGCGACTGTGTCATCAACATAATTAGAGATAGGGTAAATAGCTTGTTGCCAAGGACTGTTGGGAGAGACAAAAGTTCCTGTAGGCGGGAATATAGAGTCTAATACTGTCCACACACCAGCCGTATCGGTGGCAATAGAAATTTCTAGTTTCTCTATATCTGCCCCAAACATGTGGTACCAAAAGGATACCTGTGGCACTGAATCATTCGCTAAGTCAATGTATGGCGTAATTAAAGATGTGGATGAAGAGCTAGCAGCAAAAAAATAAGCACTGGTGCTTAAGTAACCTTGTCCACCATTTGTGTGGTCGCCAGACGGTCCAGTAAAAGAGGCAAGACTTGTATTTGCCGAAGGAGCTTTGATCCAGTTATACGTCGTGTAACTATCGCGATCCCAGCAACCATTTAAAGATCCAATATTGAAAGAACTGGTAGGAGAAATCCATCCATTCCCAGCTCCTGAAAATGCTTCAACATAAGGTGAGCTATAAAGACAAGGTATAGCGCCGGTAGTTGCCGTACAGACTGTATTGTATTGAGGTGTTGTTGTGGATAACAAGTTTCCTGTAGAAGACGTGTATAAAGTAGCTCCTGTTGTATTATCAATGATTTTAAAGGTACACTCTGATTGATAAAACCCTCCGCCATTCCAGCCGAAGAATAAAGAGTCACCTGTTGCTGTGCTAATTTGATACGAAACAGTCGAACCGCTATTCATAGTCACCGTGGTGGCGGTGGAACCAAAAACTGCATAATACATGCTATTACCATTCCATCCGTCTCCGTAAGAATCTAGGAGCGTAAGGGTGTAGCTACACTGCGAAGTTGCGCTGAAGTTTAGCCCCAACATTAAAGCCAAAAGGAATTGCTTAATTACTCGGAATGAAATCATTATTGTTTAACGTTTAGTCAAAATAGTTAAACAAAAAAATGAAATAAAAGTTTGATATCACTTACCAAATGTTAAATTCCAATCATAGCGGTAGAATGCTAAACGCTTTCCTAGGTAGCCCTTAACCTACTTAAACTCTGTTGGGTAATACCGAGATATGAGGCGATGTAACGATTAGCGGCGATTTGTTCTATATGTGCATACTTTTTAAGAAATAAATCATACCGCTCTTTAGCTGTTAGCCTAAGCTGGTCAAGTATTCTATCGTGGAGCGTTGCAACGTGTCTTTGAAGAAACCCTCTTCCGACAGTTGCTAATTCAGGGTGCTTAACATAAAGGCACTCCAAATCCAGCATATTAAATGCTAAAACTTGTGAATCTTCAAGAGCATCCGAAGAAATAGATCCCGTAGATTCTAGATAAAGCCCCTTATAATCGCATAGCCAAAAGAATTGTGTGTTGAAGCTCATCGTATGTTCTTTGCCCTTTTCATCAGTTTGAAATGCACGCATGCAGCCGGACACAACGTAAAAAACGTCCGTTATATTTTTTCCCTGCTCAAAAAGTAATTCACCTTTTTCGATATGTCTTAGTCTCGCTATTTTTTGAATATCTGCTTTTAACGTAGAGGATAGTTGTGTCTTTTTTTCTAGCCAGGAGAAAATGTGTTCCAGGTGGGCTGATTTAATAGACATAGGATATGTATTTGTTCAAGCATTATGAATACCAATGGCACTCTATCAAGATACCTTGTTAATACTTTGTTAGTGTGAATATACTCATAAAAGCTGCCTGTTCAGATCTAAATGTGTAAGGCTGCAGTCCTAACTATTAAACGCATCTAATGCTTAACATTTATTCTTTCTGTCCTATCTTTCATCCAAACTGTATTTCATGATTGAATCAACAACTCTAATAGGAGTACTAGTAGGATTTACATTGCTCGGAATTATTCTTGGTAGAATGACATCGAAGGATAGCGTTGACGATTTTGCCTTAGGCGGCAGATCCTTAGGTTTTTTTCCATCATTGATGACTTTGAGTGGCACTTTCGTCAGTGCAGTAACACTTATGGTATACACGAGTTTCGTGTACATCTACGGCATCTCAGCAGCTTGGATATTTATAGGTTATACGCTTGGTTTTCTGTTGTTTATACCTTTTGCATTAAAGCTATACAGACTCAGTATCGAGTATAAGTTTTTCACACTTACGGACTATTTCGTTTTCCGGTACGGACGAAAAACAGCGCGTTGGGTGATTGGTGTCATTTTCGTCTGGTATGTCGGCTTACTCAGTACACAGTTGTTGGTTGGATCGAATTTATTGAATGAGTTAGGTGGTATTGATGTGAATTGGGCTAAACTAGGAATGCTGCTTTCTGTCATGGTGTACCTATTGGTCGGCGGATTCGGATCGGTTGTTAAGACGGATATGTTCCAATTCTTAGTTATTTTCTTAGTCCTCATACTGGTTACTCTTACGCTACAAAAAGGAGGTGAGGTGCCTCCAGAAATGTATGCACCATTTAATGCTGGTCCAGTGAATATAGTTGCTTTTCTACTTTTAGGTATCCTCACACCTTTTGCCACTCAGGACTATTGGCAGAAGGTCTTTTCTATGAAAAACGAAAGAGTAGTAAAGCAAAGCTTTGGCGTTGGGGCAGGGGTGAACATCCTATTGACGGTTGCGCTCACCTATGTTGGACTTATCGCACGTGCCCAATTCCCTGCCGGTGCGGGCGTTACTAACGAACATGCGGAGATGATGGTTTTACGCACCTTTACTGAATTGGTTCCGCCAGAATTTCAAGTCGCAGTATTAATCGCATTTTTTGCGGCGATTTTAAGTACCTCGGATACGTATTTGTTTTTGCTCAGTCTCAATGTTACCAATGATCTTTTCCCAAACAAAGAAGAAACGGCAGGAGCGGGTATTAAACGCATCCGTTGGGCTTTGGTGGGCGTTGGTTTCTTTGCATTACTTATAGCGCTGTTTTTCCAGCGTATAGAAGATATCGTAGTTACTTTCAAGGCATTAGGTATAGGTATAGCACCCGTGATATTTTTTGACTGGGCCGGTAAGCACCACAAACAAAGCGTCGTTCGAGCACTTTTGGTAATGACCGTTGTTTGTCTGGGGGTAAGTATCTACATGATGTCTGCGCAAGGTAAGATCAACCCTGCAATAGCTTTTGTAAGTATAGGAACATCTTCGCTGGTGTATGGAATCAGTTACCTCGTGCGGAAGAAGGATAAGGAAACAGTATAGACCACAAAAAAAAAGACCCTACCGGGCCTCGTTCTTGTTAAGTGAAAAGTTCTTCGACTTGCGTCTCTGCAACCTCTTCGAGTTGCGTGTGTGGCAACCCTTCGATAATAGTGATAGGTCGCTCACGTAATAATTCTTTGTTAAACATGTTTTTAGGGTTTGATATGGTATAAAGATACCAATAATACCCTAAAAATCAAGGTTTTCAACAAGAATTCTACTTTTATTAACAAAAGGCAACTATAGTTTTAGCAGCTGTTCGGTCTTGACAAAACCAGCACTTCCTTCGAGTCGAACGACGTAATTGCCCGCTGCCAACGTACCCAAATGTAAATACAATTCTGCCGGACCTGCGGGTAAGTCTCTACCTGCTAATTCTTGCACTAGCGCACCTGCTGTATTGTACAGTCGGGCTTCGATACGTTGG
>CAJXIQ010000154.1 GCA_913054375.1 uncultured Bacteroidota bacterium | reverse complement strand
TGGAATTTCGTCCCATGCGTATAGGTCATCCGAATCTTGAATTACGGTTAGTTTTTGCTCAGCTATTATCTCCTTGGTAAACGCATAAAAACGCGTGGAATCACTTTTCAGGTTCATTACAGCACCATCCTTAGAGATGTTGCGGTATCGGTCGAGAAACATAGCATTGGTAAGCCGTTTACGCTTTTTACCATGTTGTGGATCAGGAAACGTTATCCAAAATTCGTCAATCTCACCTTTCGCAAAATATTCTTCAATGTTGCCTATCATAAGTCGATGAAAAGCGACATTGGTGATGTTGTTGTCCAAAGCATATTTAGCCCCTTTCCAAATACGGTTACCCTTCACATCTATACCAATAAAATTACGGTTTGGGAATCGTTCGGCGAGACCAATGGTGTATTCCCCCTTTCCGCAGGCTAATTCTACCGTAATTGGGTTGTTATTTTTGAATACATCTGTTTTCCACTTTCCCTTGAGTTCAACTACTCGTTCGTAGCAATTCTTGAAAGCTGTTACATCCGCAAATTTTTGAAGTTTACCTACTTGTCCCACAGGTGCAAAGGTAGGTGAAATGAATAAAATACCGGGGGCAAAGAAGGTGTAAGATTTAAGCTAAAATCGCTAGCCTAAAAGCCTCTAATACGTTATGCTTGGCGCTATTTAAAGCCGCGCTCTTTTAACCTTCCCAGTCTCGGTATATGCTATCTCTTCTACAAAGAGTATGTCTTTTGGATTGTGATATACGGGCAATTCTCTTTTTAGTACTTCGAGCAAGAAGGGAATGTCTTTTAATGCTGTTCCTTCTAGCACGAGTATGGCCCTTTCTCCAAGTTTAGCATCCTCCTTTTTGCCCAGGTATAATCTTCTTTTTATTCCTTTGGTGCGCAATATTGCTGTGATTTTCGGCTCTATCAGTGATGGATGAATTTTTATCCCTCCACTGTTAATTACGTCATCGCTTCTGCCAAGTACGGCAAAGCCATCTGAATGGAGCACAGCTATATCATTAGTCGTTATGCTGAAATCAAGGTCAGGGATTCTTATGTGCAGTTTTTGGTCCGTTGTTAGGCTAACTTCTACGCCGGGTTGTAGCTTGAAATAAGCGTCAATCCCTACTTTGCGCAAAGCAATGTGGCTTGCCGTTTCTGTCATCCCATAGGTCTCCCAAAAAGCAATTTTTGAGGGCAATGCGAAACACCGCAGTTCTTCTTCAAAAGCGGAAGAAATCGCTGATCCTCCAATCAGTACAGTGGCCTGAGGTGCGAGCATAACTTGGTCGCAAGCTATAATTGTCTGCAATTGTGTTGGGGTGAATGATAACAAACCATAAATAAACGGGGAATTAGCAAGTTGGGTATTGGGATTAGAAGTGGGAGGAACAAAATGGATGTGCCACTTGAAATGAAGTGCCCGAATAAGCTGCATAAATCCACCTGTTTTTTGCACAGGTAGGCAACAAAAAACGGATAGTTGATCTTGCCCAACAGCGTGTAAGTCCAATGCTGCGAAAGTCTTTTCGGCAGACCATATCAGCATATCTCTACCTAGTTGTATTTTTTTTGGTTTTCCGGTGCTCCCAGAACTAGATAACGTAAATAACTGACGGCCGTTTTCCCATTGGCGAATTACCGCTTCTACGTAATCGCGGTCATTAAAACGCTCAGCATAGGATACCTTAAAATTTGTCAATATTTAGCAATTTTAAGTCAAAAATATTCATCTTTCTACAAATGATTATAGTGTACGCGTATTATTTCTACCAAGGCTATGCCCAAAGACTATAAATCATTAAATTCGCGTTCTATTTTAGATTGATAAACGATGATGAAGATTACAAAAACATTAGCAACGGTAGCATTTATACTTATAGGTTACTTGGTGAATGCGCAGCACGATAAATTGACCGTTATTAAAGCATACGAAGAAGGTGCCTTGTTCCCACTGTTTACTATTGGCGATGAGATCGTGATGAACAACGAATTTTTGCGTGTTTTTAATAAAAATAGGAATGATAAAAGTAAACCTACCCAAAAAGAAATGGACGAGTACTTAGACTTGTACATAAAATTTAAGCTGAAGGTGAAAGCAGCATATTCGTTAAAAATGGATACGGTGCCGTCATTTAAAAAAGAGTTGGCCGGATACCGCAAGCAACTTGCACAGCCTTACCTAACAGATAAGACGGTAACAGAAAGACTGGTGAAAGAAGCATACGATAGAAGCCAGATGGAAGTAAGTGCAGCTCACTTGCTTATCAACTGTGCAGCAGATGCTAAGCCATCAGACACTTTGAGTGCTTATGAGAAAATAATGGGACTGCGCAATAGAGTAGCAAAGGGCGGAGAGTCCTTTGAGTCTATAGCAAGTCAATACTCTGAAGATCCTTCCGCCAAAGCCAATAAAGGAAACCTCGGATACTTTACCGTTTTTCAAATGATTTATCCGTTTGAAAAGGCAGCTTTTACAACAAAAGTGGGAGAAGTTAGTCTTCCTATCAGAACGCGTTTTGGTTATCACCTTGTCTATGTAAAAGACAAGCGGGAGACTCAAGGTGACATAAAAGTAGCTCATATTGCCATAAAATATTATAATCCAACACAGATAGATAGCACCAAGGAACGAATTGATGCCGTGTATGCCAAATTACAGGCTGGAGCAGATTGGAACACCATCGTAGAGGAATTTTCAGAAGATTTCAACACGAATTCAAAAGGGGGAGAATTAGGTTGGTTCAATAGAACTACATCGAGTATTCCAGCAGAATTTAAAAATGCAGCGTATGAGTTGCAGAATGACGATGACTACAGCGCGCCTGTGAAAACCAAGTTTAGCTGGCACATTTTGAAGAGAATGGAGATGAAAGAGAAGCTGTCTTACGACGATTCCAAAGACTTTTTGCGTAGAAAAGTAGAGCGAGACAGCCGCAGTGAGTTGAACAAAGACGTAGTTGTGGCCCGTATCATTAAAGAGAATAACTACCAAGAAGTAGCTGGTTTAAATGCTGTTAAAAATGAGATTGACGCAAGTTTATTGCAAGGACAATACAAGAAGAAGGACGGCAAAGGAATTGTCTTATGTACGATAGGGGATAAAGAATACACTGATGATTATTTTTATGCATATGTAGCTACCAATCAGGCAAGAACTAACAAGACACTTAACAATGCCATAGTTGATATTTATGAAAATTTTGTGAAACAAATTAATCTTGATTTTGAGGAAGGGCAATTAGAAGATAAATATGAAGATTTCAAGCACACGATGCAAGAGTATAGTGACGGCATATTGCTCTTTGAGCTAATGGATAAAGAAGTATGGAGTAAGGCTGTGAAAGACACCGTAGGTCTAGAAGCTTTTTATGCTAAAAATAAAGCGCGTTACATGTGGAAAGAACGAGCAGTTGCAGCGGTTTACAGTTGCAATAATGCAAAGACGGCAAAACAAGTAAAGAAATTAGTAAAGAAAGGAAAAACCGCGTCAAGCATACTCGAAAAATGCAATGCAAAAGATGCATTGGCTGTATCAGTTGTTGACAAGACGATTGAGAAAGGAAGCGATACGCAGTTGGCAAATGTAGTGTGGGAAGTAGGTGTTGCCGATTTGCCTTCAGAGAATGATCGAATCAAGTTTGTGAAAATACACGAAATACTGCCAGTGTCTGCTAAGTCATTAAAAGAGAACTTGGGACAAGTAACAAGTGATTACCAAGATTATTTAGAGGCTACTTGGATAGAAAGTCTAAAAAAATCATATCCAGTAGAAATTTACGAGAGGAGTATCGGACGCTTGTTTGGTGAATAGAGGATTAGCCGTTGAGTAGTAAGTTAATTTACATATATCTATACGTAGTGGTGGTAGCCGCATGTACCCCACAGCAGGAGGGGCGTGTGCTAGCTAATGCGTACGGCAACAAACTATACGATACAGATCTTGCTAAAATAATACCCGATGATGTAACCATCGAAGACAGCGTTTTTTTGGCCAAAGAGTACATAGAGGTTTGGCTCTCGAGGCAAATCTTGTTAAACAAAGCAGATAAAATACTCACCTCAGAAGAAAAAGATAAGAGTAGCCAATTAGAACAATACAGAATTGATCTGCTCACTTACCAAGTGCTAAATAAGCTTGCATGGCAAGCTGCAGATACATCATATGCGGATGGTGAGCTACTTGCATATTACGATGAGCATAGCGATGAATTTGAACTGTCTCAAAACATTATTAAAATTGTATTTTACAAGTTACCGAGCGACGTTGCAGAAATAGATGTGCTGTGGTCCAGATTCAAAGCAAAA
>CAJXIQ010000153.1 GCA_913054375.1 uncultured Bacteroidota bacterium | reverse complement strand
TTATCCAGGGTGCCAGTTGTGGCGTTCGCTTTACGCTCTGCACGCTTTTCCTCTTTTTCTTTCTTTTTCTTACGGCGCTTTTTTTCCTTTTCTTTTTTGGAATAAGTTTCTTGTGATTTAGACATTAATTATTGTTGTATTATAAATTATTGATTACAAAGATAAGTAACATTTTGCTATGTTTTACAGTGACAGTTGGCTTGTGAATAATAATTTAAATTTTATACTTTCAATAAATTGTGAAGACTAAGACTATTAATCCATGTTGGTTGTTTGATAATCAATGATTAACAACAGAGATTTATCCAAACCTGAGGAACCCTTGGCACTAATTGGGCATTAACAAAACGATGGCTCAATTGCACGCATTGCTAAAGAACGGTCAAACTTTATCCCCCGTTTGTCATGTAGATATAGTCTGAGAATAAATATTCTGCATATTTGCTAAATATGAGAAATATCAGTACGCTTCTACTCGTAGCAATTTCATTTTTTAGCTTTTCGCAAGATAAATTACTAACCATTCAAGATGCCATCACCGGCTATCATCTGTATCCCAAGGGACTGTCTGATGCGCAGTGGTTGCCTGGGGGGAAGTGGTTTAGTCAATTTGCGGTGCGCGATGGGAAGCGATCAATAGAAGTACAAGAGATTGCAGTTACTAAAGGAAGAAACATATCGGTCTTACTCGATGATATCAATGCTTCGCTCCCTGAGGATGCAAAGCTAAAACGGCTACCACGTGCCAATTGGATAAGTGTAAGAGAATTTCAGTTTATCAGTAACAATAAAGGATATGCGTACAATATAGAGGAGAAAACTAGCCGGGGACTTCCTTTTGTGAATACGGTGGGCGTCAATAGGCCACAGTACTTTGCAGATGGTTCGGGTATGTATGGCGAGACTGTAGAAGGTTTTGCTTACTGTAGAAACAACAATGAGGTGCACATGTACTCTGATACAGACGGAATTGTCATTGGTAAAACAGTCCATCGCTCAGAGTTTGGCATTACCAATGGACTGTTTCCATCGCCCAGCAATATGCTAATGGCATACTATGATATGGATGAGCGTATGGTCACTCAATATCCGCTATATCAACTTGCTGATACGCCAGCTACTGCAAAAATGCTTCGCTACCCTACGGCAGGGGCTAAAAGCCACCATGTAGTAGTAAAAGTGAAAAACATGGAAACGGATGCTGCTCCAGTAGTTATAAAGACCGAGGGCGACAGCGAACAGTACCTTACCAATGTGAGCTGGAGTCCTGATAATAAGTACATTTTAATAGCAGTAATCAACCGAGAACAAAATCACATGTGGCTTAATATGTACGCTGCTGAGACAGGAGTTTTTATCAAAACACTTTTTGAGGAGAGGAACGATAGATATGTAGAACCTGAACATCCTGCGGTATTCTTAAAAAATGATCCTACTAAATTCATTTGGTGGAGTGAACGAGATGGTTACAATCACCTATACCTGTATGACCTAGAAGGGAATCTAATAAAACAACTAACAAAAGGCAATTGGGTAGTTACGGCATATCACGGAATGAGCACAGATGAGAGTAGGCTTTTTATAACTGCGACTAAAGAGACACCATTGGAGCGTCACTTATACAGTGTAGACATAAACAGTGGCAAGATGAAGAACCTCACGCAAACTTCTGGTTATCATAGAATAACCGCGAATGAAAACTGCTCTATGTTCATAGATGATTATAGTAATACGAAAGTTCCAAGAGAGGTACGCTTGATAGACCATAAGGGGAGTCTTCATGACATAATAACGAAAGCGGATAATCCACTAGCAGCATATAAACTAGGGAAGATGGAACTCGGTAAACTAGAGGGAAATAGTGGTGATTATTTATATTACCGCGTATTTAAACCGGTAGATTTTAACCCAAGAAAAAAATACCCGGTAGTAGTTTATCTGTATAATGGTCCGCACCTGCAGCTGGTTACGAATAAGTGGCTCGGTGGAGCCAACTTATGGTACCAGTATATGGCTCAAAAAGGCTATGTTGTATTCAGTATAGATGGCCGTGGCAGTGCAGATAGAGGTTTTGCTTTTGAAAGTGCCATACACCGCAACTGTGGTGAGAAAGAAATGGAGGATCAACTCACGGGGGTAGAATGGCTCAAAAAACAGAAATGGGTAGATGCCGAGCGAATGGGGATTCACGGTTGGAGTTATGGTGGTTTTATGACAACAAGCATGATGAGTCGACACCCCGGCGTTTTTAAAGCAGGAGTAGCAGGTGGCCCTGTGATAGACTGGACACTCTACGAGATAATGTATACCGAGCGTTATATGGATACACCACAAGAAAACCCGGAAGGATATGAGCGTACTAATCTCAAAAATCACGTAAAAAATCTGGAAGGAAAACTACTCATGATACATGGCGGGCAAGATGATGTTGTGCTTTGGCAGCATAGCCTTCAGTATTTAGAGGAAGCAGTAGATGCAGGCATACAGTTGGACTATTTTGTGTATCCCAATCACAAGCATAATGTATATGGTAAGGATCGTATTCACTTGTATCAAAAAGTAAGCGAATACTTCTTTGATCACTTATAAAGCATTAAACATGAAATTAAAGCATGAAACACGAAACGAGAAGTCACCGCGTTGATCCTGTGTTTTGTGTATCCTTCGCTAGTGGCACAAGTAAATACGCTAGTATTAAACGACTCTTCTGAAGATATAAGCAAAAAATGGTGACCAACAGATGATCAACTGTTCTAAACAGGAGCAGCAACAAGTCTATCGGGTTGTTACCAATCTGTATTTATGGGGTTAAAAATTTTGACAGAGTGAAGACATGAATATTTTCTAATAATAGCTATACTTGAGGCAAAATAGTTGTTATGAATAAAATAAATACAAAAATAGTTTTGTTTAGTGTGCTTGCTACGGTTTCATTACTTTTCGGATGTAAAGATGAAGTAGCCATATCCGAAGATACTCCTTGCCCTAAAATAGACTGGTACGCAGATGCCGACGGAGATGGACTTGGAAATCCTAATGTAAGTTTGAAAGACTGTAATCAGCCAGAAGGTTTCGTATTAAATAGTGACGACAAAATCGATGTTCGCGCAACTTCCAAAGGAGTTCCTATGGTATTTAAGGTAACTGGAGAAACTTGTCCACCTTGCGGAGGTTGGGGATGGACAGCTTTTTCAAGTTTAGTATACAGATATCAAGGTGGTAAGGCGCTTAGTTGGGGTAATTATGGTTCAGGTTTTTCGAACGGATACTTTAGAAATCAAGAAGCCAGTCCTACTATGCAGGCTTTTCAGGATCGGTTTGCACCGAATAGTTCTAAACCAAATTTTGCAGTAAATGGGAGAAATTATTCTACAAGCGTTGCGGATGCTCAGAATGCCGCAGATGCATTTATTAACACGACCGCACCAGTGGGTATGGTATTGAATGCAAGAATTGAAGGAGATGAACTAATAATAGATGCAGAAGCAGAAGCGTTTGAAAATGCAGCTGGAACGTATGTGCTTGGTGCATACCTTATAGAGGATAAAGCTCTTGGTCCACAATCAGGAGACGCAGGAGCAAATGGTGATGCCGAGCATCATAATGTGATGAGAGGCTCACTTTCTGATAATGCTTGGGGAGAGGTAATTGCAGAAGATGGTTTAGTTGCAGGTGCGGTATACAGCAAGACTTTTAAAATGGATATTCCTGAAGGTTACAATAGAGATAACTTTGCTTACGGACTTATCGTATGGAAAAGAATATCTACTGTTCATATTTTTGTGAATGCCTATGCTACGCAGTAAGTAGAAGAAAACGGCAAGAAGAAGGGAGAATAGCACCAGTGCTATTCTCCCTTTTTATATCTGGATGGTTTTGGACGATGACTTACTCTTCTAGCAATATTATCTCTTCCAGTAGCTCATCACATGCTGCACTTACGTTGGTTACTGTTTGGGTAGCAGCAGAGTGTTCTTTGCTGAGTTTTTCTAAAAAATCTGGTGTTAGGTTAGCTGCATCGGCAAGTTTGGCCTCTACCTCTTTTAAATGCTTTTTGGCATTGGTGAGTTGCTCCTCATGTTGGTCCAGTTTTTTTTGTAGTTTTTTTAGTTGCTCTTTGGCCTCATCTTTTTGTTTCCAAGATCCTTTACTATCTATGGAAGTACTTGGTACAGCAGTTTGCTTCTTTGGTTTTTTTACTGCTGGAGCTAGCGATTGTTGCTCTACTTTATACAGATACTCTTTGTAGTCACCTGGATACTCGCGTACATCTTCATCTTCGATCCACCATACCTTATTGGCTAGTTTCTCTATAAAATACCTGTTATGCGATACA
>CAJXIQ010000152.1 GCA_913054375.1 uncultured Bacteroidota bacterium | reverse complement strand
GGTAAGTTGTAACGCATAATTCCTTAGCATGGGCTGAAACGTCTGCATATTTTGCTCAAAGGTTAGTTCGTTTTTCATCTTGTTTAATAATATGAGACAAATCTACAACAAATTAATGTATGTACGTATAGTTTTGTTTAGTTTTTTTTGAGAAACGTTGAACAAAACCGCAATGTACTGAAAATAAGCGTTGTATCTATTTAGTCCGCCTTGAGCCTATCCGCTACTCGTTCAATATGCTCATCTTAAGATAATTCACAAAAACTGTGAAACAAATATCTAAAAGTAGATGTTTGTACTACCAATGATAGCCTCAGCAAGCAGAGTAGAAAGATTTAACGCGGCACACCGCCTGCACAATCCCCGGTGGAGTGACGAAAAGAATGAAAAGTTTTTTGGTTTATGTAACAACAAGAATTACCACGGTCATAATTACAAACTCGTAGTGAAGGTTACGGGTGAAGTAGACCCAGAGTCCGGTTACTTGTTAGACCTTAAGGTATTGAAAGATATAATTCGCTCGGAAGTTACAGATCGATTTGATCACAAAAACCTAAGCGTAGATGTGGAAGACTTTACCAATTTAAACCCTACCGCCGAAAACATAGCTTATGTTGCTTGGCACCGCATTAAGAAACACCTAGATCCAGCACTTGAGCTGCACATTACACTATACGAAACCGAAAGAAACTTTGTAGAATATGAAGGACGATAACCAAAAACATGAAGTACATAGCTTCAACGCAGCATTAGATACTCCGATGCGCCCCGATGCATTTGATCTTAGCGAAGATCAAAAAATCAACAAGATACAAGAACATTTTAAAGCAATAATGGAAACATTGGGATTGGATTTAACAGATGATAGCCTGAAAAATACGCCGAATAGAGTTGCCAAAATGTACGTTAAGGAAATTTTTAGTGGGTTAGATCCCAAAAATAAGCCTGCAGTGACGCTCTTTGAAAACAAGTACGGGTACAATCAGATGTTAGTAGAAAAAAATATCTCCGTCTACTCTCAATGTGAGCATCACTTTGTACCCATCATAGGAAAAGCCCATGTGGCCTACATAGCAAACGGAAAGGTCATAGGACTAAGCAAAATACATCGTATGGTGAAGTACTACGCAAAACGGCCACAAGTGCAAGAGAGGCTTACTAAACAGATAGCAGAAGCGCTAAAGAGCACACTCGGCATAGAAGATGTTGCTGTTTCTATTGATGCTCGGCACATGTGTGTTGAGTGTCGTGGTGTAGAAGATGTTACCTCTAGCACAATTACCTCTGCATTAAGTGGTGAGTTCTTAAAAGAAGCCACACGAAGTGAGTTTATGCGGTATATCCACATGAGTTAAAAACTATAAGGCTAAATCCCAATCCTCAGATTAAAAAACGACTAGCTGCTTTTCCAACGATGAGCAGCTTTTTTATGGCATATGTTTTAGTTTAGCAACAGAATATTGATTTCCTTTGCTCAAAGGCATGATAAAAGGGATAAATTTAAGCAAAAGCTATGGAGACTTGCAGGTCTTACAATCAGTAGATGTAGAGATAAAGCAAGGTGAGATCGTTTCGATTACCGGTCCTAGTGGTGCGGGAAAATCTACTCTGCTCCAACTTCTGGGTACTTTAGATGCGCCAAAGAAAGGCTCCGTGCGCTATGATGACCTTGAGGTATCTGCTCTGAAACCGGCAGAGATGGCTAAGTTTCGTAATGAAAATATTGGTTTTATTTTTCAGTTTCATCATTTACTGCCAGAATTTACAGCCCTCGAAAATGTATGTATGCCTGCGTTCATAAAAAACGTTAGCAAAAAAGACGCAGCGATACGGGCTAAAGAGCTTTTAGACACACTTGGACTGAGCGAAAGACTAAGTCATAAGCCAAATGAACTGAGTGGCGGTGAACAACAGCGTGTGGCTGTAGCAAGAGCTCTAATGAACAATCCTACGGTGATATTTGCAGACGAACCGAGCGGAAACTTAGACACGGAGAATGCAAACGACCTGCATAACTTGTTCTTAAAGCTACGTGATGACTTTGGTCAAACCTTTGTAATAGTGACCCATAACGAGGACCTCGCTGCTATGGCAGATCGTGTTATCAAAATGAAAGACGGTAAGATTATTTAATAATCCAATCAATCATAGATTCTATTTTTCAATCATTCCGTTATTTTTGCACCAATGAATTTAGTAGTCAAAAATCTGCCAACCAGTTACAATGCCCATTATCTAGAGATGCTTTTTGAAAAGTATGGAGAAGTAGAGTACGCTAAAGTTGTATATGACCGAGTAACCAAAGAGCCTACCGGTACTGGTTTTGTAGAATTTGTGAATGAAGCAGAGGGTCAAAAAGCAATTGAAGAAATGCACGACAAAGAGTTTCACGGCAAAAATCTTATCGTAGAAAAAGCGAGACCACGTAAGGTGAATATCTGGAGCTAGTCTTCCAAGACATACCATTCGTATAAATAAAAATCCCAAGAGCATCAGCTCTTGGGATTTTTTAGTCTAGACTTTTAATGTGATTAATAGAATCCAGAACCTCCAGAACTCAACGCCCCTGTGGGCTTCGGGTTGATACACATTACAGGAGTTCTTGAAGAACTATTTACGACTTGTTCTGCGTAGCTACCTACAAAGAACTCCGAGAGTTTTGCACTCTCAGATTTGGTCATAATCATAATGAGGTCTGCATCAATTTCTTCTGCGTACTGAATAGTGTCTTTGCCTAGGTTATCCGGATATTTTCTATCATCTAGGAGGTGAGACTCAAAGTGTACTCCGTTCCGCTTGAATATTGTTTCTGCTTGATTTAAGTTGGCTTTTATTTTTTTCAGTGCTAACTCATCCTTGTCAAGTTCCATAATAATATGAATCGTGCTATTGTACTTCGTTCCCAGTTTTACGGCCCAGTCAATTTTTTGTCGACTGGTTTTTGTAAGGTCTATAGGAATGACAATTTTGCTAAATTTAGGATTTGTCTGTTTGTGCTTCACTGCAATTACGGGTATATCAGAGCTTTTTATCACGCGTGTAGTTGTACTGCCTGTAAATTGCTCTATCCCATTGGCACCATTTGTACCCATAACAATAGTATCCGTTTTGTTCTCCTTAGCAACACGATTTATTACCTTAAATGGTTTGCCTTCTGCCACCAATGTGCTTACCCGCATATTTGGCCATTTTTCGAGTATTTGGGATTTAGTTTCAAGTAGTTTGTTACGCACCTTGTCTCTCAGCAAAGCAATCTCACTATCATTAGTAAAGAGCGATTTCATTGCACCTGTACTAAGAACGTGTAATAGTGTGATTTCACTATCAAATAAATCAGCCATTTCTACTGCATAATAAACAGCATTCAACGAAGAATCCGAAAAATCAATCGGAACTAAGATGATGTGATCTTGAGGAGTTTTTATATCTGTCATAAAATTTATATAAACTTGCTGCAAAGATAAAATTCTTTTAATCGTGAAACAATTATCAAATAGTGAACTTATCGTGAATAGTGATGGTTCCGTATATCATTTGGGACTGCGTCCTGAGCATTTATATAAAACAGTAATTACTGTAGGGGATCCTGAGCGCGTGAGCGCTGTTACAAAGTATTTTGATGAGGTGCACTACACCATTCAAAATAGGGAGTTTAAAACTGTAGGTGGACGGCTTAGGGGCAAAGACATTACTGTACTTTCTACAGGTATAGGTACAGATAACGTTGATATCGTATTCAATGAATTGGCCTTTTTGCTGAATTACGACTTAACAACATTAAAACGAAAGGATGAGACGACGTCCCTAGATATTATTCGGTTGGGTACTTCAGGCAGTGTTTCCGAACAAAATTCAATGGATAGTATCGTTTATTCCAAAGCAGCTATTTCTTTCGAGGATTTATTTCAATTTTATACTCACAATTTTGATACCGTTGATTTTGACGGTAGACAGTACCCTGTAGTGCAGTGTAGTGAAGGTTTGGAGACCAAGTTCAATCAGTATGCTCCAAGTCTTACACTTACCGCAAAAGGCTTTTACGGGCCTCAGTTTCGCAATTCCCAACTGGTACCGAAGTATACACTAGACGATATCATAAGTCTACGCTACGGTAATCAGTTGGTAGGAAATATTGAAATGGAAACAGCGGGTATCTATGGACTGGCAAGTCTTCTCGGTTTCAATGCTATTTCCATTAACGCACTCTTGGCCGATAGGCTAAATGGTACGTTTAGTAAGGATCCTGCGGCGGTTGTGGAACGTATGATAGAAGAATGCTTAATCATACTATGTCCGTAGTCTTACGCGAAGTCATATCAACCAAAGCCAAAAAGAATTTCCATTCATTTTCG
>CAJXIQ010000151.1 GCA_913054375.1 uncultured Bacteroidota bacterium | reverse complement strand
AGCTTTAATAAATGCCGTTTCTACGATACTGTAATGTCTGGAGTGCTAGATAGAGGAACTTAAAGTGACGAGATGATATCCTGCGAGTGAGTGCCAAAATAACGACAAGATAAAGTATCTTTGCTAGGAATGAAAATCACCTTCTTAGGAACCGGAACATCGCAAGGTGTGCCTATCATAGCGTGCAATTGTATAGTGTGCCAGTCAACCGATTCTAATGATAAAAGACTGAGATGTAGTGTGTTAATAGAGGCAGAGAATACCACTTTCGTCATAGATACTGGACCTGATTTTCGGTATCAAATGCTCAGAGAAGGCACCGCAAAGGTTGATGCAGTAGTCTTCACGCACGAGCATAAAGATCACATAGCTGGGTTCGACGATATACGGGGTTTTAATTGGAAGACCAAAAAGCCCATGGAAGTGTATGCCACACCAAACGTAGAGATAGCCTTGAAACGGGATTTTCATTACGCATTTGGCGAAAAGAGATATCCTGGGGTGCCAAGCCTCAACCTACATGTGATAAAAAATAGGCCATTTACTGTTGGAGACCTGGACGTAATACCCATAGAAGTATTGCACTATAAATTGCCGGTGTTTGGATATAGAGTAGGAGATTTTTCCTATGTAACAGATGTCAATTTCATTTCTAACGAAGAAAAACAGAAACTCAAAGGGAGTAAAGTGCTTGTGATTAGTGCCTTAAAACAGAGTGAGCACATATCGCACTATAGCCTAGAACAGGCTATTTCGGTAGCCAAAGAAATAGGTGCGGAGCAAACGTATTTTACACACATGAGCCACCAGATGGGCCTACATGCAGAAGTAGATGCTCAATTGCCTGAAGGAATGAACTTGGCGTATGATCGGTTGGTAGTCGAGCTTTAGTTTACCACTGTGTAAATGGATGCGCTACTAAATTGGAATTATAGTAGCGGGCATCTGTAGATACTTCTTCGCCGACCCACGCTGGTTTTTCAAAAGACTCCTCTTCTGTATCGAGTTCTATTTCTGCAACCAGAAGTCCACTATTAGCTCCTGAAAACTCGTCTATTTCCCAGATGTGCTTTCCTATGGTAATGGTATAGCGTGTTTTCTCTATCAGGGGTGTTTGGCACAGTTGAAGCATTTCTTCAGCATCTCGTATGGGTATTTCATACTCAAACTCACTACGGCGTATACCCGTGTTTTTACTTTTGACGGTGAGCATAGCTTTATCTGATTTTACGCGTAAACGTACAGTAGATTTTGGTGTTGTACTCAGGTATCCTTGTTTTAGCACAAATGAGCCAGTTACTAATGCTCTCCAGTCTTGATTTGCGAGTAAAAATTTGCGTTCTATTTCGTGGGCCATTATCCGTGTATATGTTACGAAAGTAGCTTAATATTTGGGCATGATGTGATCTGTAAACAGAGAATTTTACTCCATTCTACGTGAACTATGCTTGCCTACTAGTAGACTGAGATGAAAGTAGAACCATACTAAAGCGGATAGGGCATAGATGGGCTGACCACCTACTAGTGCAATGAACACAAATCCTCCAGCAAGTAGGGTAGAGCTGAGTAGGCCTATGGCCATATAATCGAGCGATAAAGTACTAAATCTTCGACTGAGATAAAAATCCTTACGCAGGACCAAAGCGTGCAGAGCCAACCAACCTAAGAGAAAAAAGAAGATTTTTTTATAACTCTTGTAGCTAGGCAGCTCATGTGATGACCACGGCGGAGATAAATCGCGAAGCACCGTAACTATACTATCGGTATAATAACTGACTAAAGATAATCCAACTGCCACTACACCTGTAGAAACAATGGTGATAGTCTTACGTGGACTCCTTAGATTTCTGAGACCAATAGACACAATCACACACCAAAGTATGCCTAAAAGGAAGATGCAGATGCTATAGTCTAGCAATCGGTACTTATTGGTGATGTATTTCTCTTGTATGATGTAATAGTGTTGGGCAGCGTCTGTATTGCCTATGGCTGCAACTTCTGCTGAAAAATTAGATACATTGGTATATACAGGTAAGGAATGACTGTAAAGAGCCACTCCTATACTTATGATGATTATAAGTACACCAATTCTCACTTAGTTATTACGTTTATCTATGGCAAATAGTTTGGTATCACGACGACTTAGCCGTTTTCCACCGCTCTTTGGTGATACTGAAAATATGGAAAGATCCAACTTTTTTTTCTAGGGTCATTCCATTTTTGATGGCTACTTTTTCGGAGGCAATATTGTCTTGGTGTACCGCAGAGATTAAGGAGTCAGCTAGGTTGTTTGAAAATGCGTAGTCTCTACATTTTATTGCTGCTTCACATGCATATCCTCTGCCCCAAAACGCGGGGAGAATAGAATATCCTATCTCCAGTCGTTGTGTGTTTTGGATGGTTTGTATCAGCAGACCGCACTGGCCTATGAGTTTCCCGGTCTGTTTATCGATGATTGCATTCATAACACCCTGGTTATTTTTTAGTCTGTGAAATGATTTGTCAAACCACTGCTGGCAGCATTCTCGTTGAGTGAGATTTTGATCCATATCTAGGAATATAGCCACCTTGTCTAGTGCAAACAGAGGCATCCATGCATCAAAATCATCTATGCTCAATGCTCTAAAGGTGAGCCGATTGGTCTCTAGGTGTGTGAGCGGGTAAGGCATACTAGCTTTTGGGGTCTGGGATTCTTTTTGTTAGAATCGTATCTTGAATGCAAGTTACATTAAATTCACTTCCATATCTAACTGAATTTGATAAGTGTCTAGCACACTCTTTTGTATGGCTAGGGCTAAGGCGTGTACTTCTTTTCCTTTTGCTCCTCCGTAATTTACCAGAACAAGGGCTTGTTTCGCATGACTCCCTGTATTCCCCACGCGCTTTCCTTTCCAGCCAAGGCTCTCGATGAGCCATCCTGCGGGTACTTTTACCTTGCCATCAGGTGTTGGATAGCTTTTTATATCCGGAAATTTTATTTTGAGTGTATTAAAGTGTGCTTGTTCGATAATTGGGTTTTTGAAAAAACTACCACTGTTGCCTAATACCGCTGGATCAGGCAATTTGCTTTGGCGTATAGCTATCACTGCATTGCTCACATTACGTATGGTAGGGTTGGTGATGTTTCCCTCTTTTAAGTAGTTCTCTATATCTCCATAGCTAGTATTTATTTTATGGTCTCGTTTGGTAAGGCGTATGCCTATATCCGTTATGAAGTATTTGCCTTTGGCTGTTTTTTTGAAGATACTCTCTCTGTAGCCAAATTCACAAGCTTCATTGGTGAAGCGTACTTTCTTCAGTGTTTCTATTTCTACAGCACTTACGTATGTGAGTACATCTTTTATTTCTTTTCCGTATGCCCCTATATTTTGCATAGGAGCAGCACCTACCGAACCGGGTATCAGGCTCATATTCTCTAGGCCACCAAAGTTATTTTCTATACAATACAGTACAAGATCATGCCAGTTTTCGCCACTAGCCACTGCCAGCTCTATGTAGTCTTCATCTTCTGCTACAGTGCAGATGCCGCGTGTTTGGTTTATGACAACTGTGCGGTCTATGTCGTCAGTGAGCAGTATGTTACTACCCCCGCCTATAAAACTGCACCCCGTTAAGTTAGGGATATGCTCTAGTTGCTTTATTTCTGAAAGAAGAATAATTTCTTTGGCACTCGCTGCTATACCGAATGTATTATACTTTTTTAGTGATTTATTAGTGTTTGAAGGACTCACAATGCAATAGTAGGGTGGAGGTTTAAGAATAATTTGTATTTTTCCCAACAAATAAACACAGCATGAAAAAAATAACCATCTTTTTGTTCGGTATTGTACTATTTGCGGTAGCATGCCAAGATGATGACAAGGCAATTGTTATCACTGTACCTCAAGAGTTGTGCGATAGCCTGAATATTCTCTACACGCAAGATGTAGCTCCTATATTGGAGGAGACAGGCTGTTCTGGTCCATATTGTCACGGCAGTGGAGCAGGTGGTGTAAACCTTAGTGATTGGGCAAATACCAAGGCAGCTGCTGAGAGTTCACAATTTTTGAAGGCAATAAAACACGAGCTGGGAGCTAGTCCAATGCCAAAGGGACGAGACAAACTAAACAATCAGCAGATAGAGACCATTGAGTGCTGGATTAAGAGCGGTAGCCGTGAGTAGTGCTTCATTTTAACTCAATGTTCAACGAGTGATTATTTAATCGCGACGGTCATTTCTCTTTTACCATTTGCACCTGGAGGGTGCTCTAGTTTGTATCCAGCCGCTTTTAAATCACGCTTAAGTTGTCCAGCAGCAGAGTACGTGGTAAGTATGCCTCCCGGTTTTGTAGCGTTATATAGTTTTTGAAAAATAGCAAGACTCCATAGCTCTGGTTGTTTCTTTGGTGCAAACGCATCGAAAAATATACACTCGTATCGATTGTCTTCCA
>CAJXIQ010000150.1 GCA_913054375.1 uncultured Bacteroidota bacterium | reverse complement strand
AAATTTCTTTTTTAGGTATTTTGTTATTTTTGCTAATTTCATATAAGTTTTTCACATCATTAACTCCAAGATTCCATCCTTGGCCAGCTATGGGGTGAATAGAGTGTGCTGAGTCACCAACGAAGATTAAGCGCTTATTAATAAAAGTATCATTAATATGTGCTGAGAGGGGGAATTTTTGACATGAATTAATTTTGAAAATATTTCCAACAACATGTTGGTGATATATCGAGGAAAAATAATTAAGGTGTCCTAGAGAGGCCCGGGACAAAATGGAAGGTTTTGAAGGCCATTTCTAGTACTTTGAAATGTCAGTTTACCGGAAAATGTTGAAAAGTTGACTTTTCGATGCCATGTAAGACCAAATCGGCTGAAAATTTGCATGTATGACCGTATGCCCCGTGCGGTCATCCTGGAAACCCCCAAACCTCCCCAATTTCAACCTGAATTGTCAAAAAACCAGTTTTTAGCTAAAACAGCACCTATTCCACTGCCGCCAAGTCCTCCAAGGACAATATTATCAAAATCGTTTACATCTAAGCCGTGGTTAGAGTAGTTATCTAAAACATACTCAAATTGTTCTTTAAAATTCTCTAATGATGATTCGTGTGTTATCATGTGTTATTCTTAATACCTTTGTAGCGAGCAAAGATATACCGTAAATTAATATATGGTAAATAGTACTATAATAATACACACATAAATGTCAGACCAAATAGACAACTCAGTAGACGTATCTGAAGACGAACTTTTTTTGAAGTACACTTTCGCCGTGGATGGAGGCCAAGAACCTGAGCGAATAGATAAATATTTGGTAAATAAAATAGAAGGTGCTAGCCGCAATAAATTGCAAGAGGCCATTGAGCGTAAGCAGGTTGTGGTAAATGGGAAAGCAATAAAGTCAAACTACAAAGTAAAACCAATAGATTTTATAGAGGTAAGAGTAGACAAGGAACCTAAAGAGATGGATGTAGTTCCAGAGGATATACCCTTGGATATAGTGTATGAAGACGATGATCTCATGATTGTCAATAAGGTAGCAGGAATGGTTGTACATCCTGGATTTGGCAACTATACAGGTACGTTGCTCAATGCACTTGCCTTTATCTTGGATAAAAAAGCCATTCATCGTGGTAATAGACCTTGGCTAGTGCACAGAATAGATAAAAATACGAGCGGTTTACTGGTGGTAGCCAAAACAGATAAGGCACTTGCTCATCTCAGTAAACAATTTAAGGACCATACAATAGAACGTACGTATCATGCTCTTGTATGGGGCAGCGTTGCAGAACAGCAGGGTACCATTGACACTGTAATAGGTAGAGATCAATATGATCGCAAGCGGTTCGTAGTATTGCCCGCTGATGCAGGCAGAGGTAAACA
Source organism: uncultured Bacteroidota bacterium (assembly GCA_913054375.1). Lineage (GTDB taxonomy): Bacteria > Bacteroidota > Bacteroidia > NS11-12g > UBA9320 > UBA9320. The sequence goes on along the minus strand of CAJXIQ010000150.1, from coordinate 3,187 downwards.
TGCTATCACCCACTATAAAGTGCTGGAAGATTTTCTGTATACCTCATTGGTGGAGTGTAAACTTGAGACAGGTCGTACGCATCAGATTAGAGTACATATGAAGCATTTGGGTCATCCACTGTTTAGCGATGACTTTTATGGAGGCAATAGAATACTGAAAGGAGTGGTCTTTAGTAAATACAAGCAGTTTGTTGACAATTGTTTCAGCATAATGCCTAGACAAGGGTTGCACGCCAAATCACTGGGTTTCGAGCACCCTAGTACAGGTAAATGGATGCAGTTTGATGCAGAGTTGCCAGCAGATATGGCCAAAGTAGTAGAGAAATGGCGAAAGACTTCAGCCACTTACCGATTTAATGCGTAGCTACTCATTCCAGTAGCTTCTTTTTACTAAAATCTTTCCAAATATATATTCCTGTACCGTAACAAGGTACGGGAAGCCTGTAAAGGATGCAAAGTAACGCTCGGTGTCTTCCACTATTGGGTTTCCTGTTTTGTCATAAATAGTGTTTCCATCACCAGATTTTTTCTGATAGAGATGGAGGGTTTGCTGTTTACCGTTGCTGAGATTAACAGTGACTTTAATATGGGGGGCACTTCCCTTCAAACTGTCTTTTACATTCTGTTCTAGGTAGTCTGCATATCCTTCAAAATTCCGAAAGGAGAAAAGAGCAAAATAGCTTTTTGCAGCTATTTGGTTGAGGGAATTTATGCCAGGAGTCAGTTTATACATAGAGTCTTTTCGCGTAAGTATGAAAGACTCATCCGGTTCGTTCAAGTAGTCTATTTCTACAGATTCAATTTCGTCTACGTTGTAATCAAATACCGTCTTATCTAGCCAATCATTTTTATCTGTGCTAAATTTCGGATATAAAATAGAGTTATATCCCAATATGTGGGCTAAGTAAGGCACCTTACCTCCATTTATATGAAGATAAGAAGCATCTTGCTCTGGAGTAGCCTCTCCAACGTAGTAGTCTCGTACAAGGTTTTCTCCTTCATAAATCCTTACGTGTATTGCTTTACCTACCATTTTACGTATGGTGGTTTCGTGAGCAGTTTTCGGCACTGGACCTTTTACCCGAATTTTGCTGATAGCAGTACTTAAAAAAAGATCCACTTTCGGAGCAAACGCTTTAATTTTATTATTTACAAACCACGTATCTTCTTTTTTCGTCAATACTACTCTTTTACGGCTTCTGTCTTCGAGAGAAATTCGTGTAATATTATCGGTATTTTCTAACGAAAAATTTTTATCGTCTACGGTAGAACTCCTTTTTTTTTCTGCAAAATAGTAACCAACCATTCCAACAACTAAAAGAGCTAGTATTCCAATGTACTTTTTCATATGAGGCTCAAAGGTAAGCACGTAGCGTATATTTTTAATTCTCTTTTGACAAAAGCTAGTTTTGGGTTTACCCAGTTTGGTACGTACATTGAACTAGACAGAGTGGGATGAGTCTGCAAAGCATTAATTTTAGTGTATAGTGGCACTTGAAACCCTTTTGAATCTATTTAAGCGTATAAAAAAGTAAACAATGAGAAAACAAAAATGGACTTGGATGATAGGTATAGTAGCCTTGTGTTTATCCAGCTGCGTAAAAGAGACAATAGTAATCAATGATCCATTAATTACTGATGCAGACGTATACTTTGAGTATACAGCAGATAATTGGGGTACTGTTATAGAAGGCGATATTTATAATGACGGAGAGACATTCATAGAAGCCGTGCAGCTTGAGATTAGTTTGTATGACAGACGCGGAAGGAATATAGCCTACGAGTATGTTTGGGTAGATACTTATTTTAATCCTGGAGGTGCTGCAGGTTTTTATGTGGAGCTACCATATCGAGGTGTTTATGATTTAGATGTCGCAATCAATAGGTATGATTAAGTACGTAGTGGTCCCATATGCAGTTGCGCTAGATCCTTAGTGATGTATGTTTTTTTTGGTGGATGGTAAGAAACATGTGGAATCATACGAACGTTTGGGTAAATAATTTCATTCTATTTTAAAGCGAGAGCAATTACCTTCGTACCATCGTGAAAGGCCTATTGCTACTCCAAGAGTTTGTACGACTAAATACAAATGATATAATTGTACTTGCAGATGAACATACGTTGAAAGATTGCTATCCATTATTGGGTCAGCAGCTACGATGCATAACTGTCCCCCACGGAGAAGGCTCTAAAAACCTAGCTAGTTGCACGTATATATGGGAGAAGCTTACTGATATGGGAGCTTCAAGAAGTACAGTACTTCTCTGCTTAGGCGGAGGTGTTCTGTGCGATATGGGCGCTTATGCAGGAGCTTGTTACCAGCGGGGTATACCGGTGGTCCTTGTACCTACAAGTTTACTGGCCATGGTAGATGCAAGTACGGGAGGTAAAACAGGTGTCAATTTCCTTCATTTTAAAAATTATATAGGCTTATTCAAAAAATCAGAAGAGTTGTTCGTGTGCCCTGAGTTTCTAAAATCATTGCCACAGTCAGAAATGAGAAACGGACATGTAGAAATGTTAAAGCACGGTCTTATTGCGGATAAAGAACATTATGATCAGGTAAAAATGCTTTTTCTACAACCCTACGAAGCGTTAAATCCAGAGCTTATTTCTCATTCCATAGCCATTAAAGAAAGGCACGTAGAACAAGATTTTAAAGATGTAGGCATACGAAAACGATTGAATTTTGGTCATACGATAGGTCATGCAATTGAGTCGCATAGTTTATTTGTGAATGAAGAAAACGAGTCCCTATCGCACGGCACATCCGTTGGTCTTGGTATGGTAGTAGAGAGTTATATCAGTCACAAAGTAGCTGGCTTATCAGAAGATCAACTCCATGAGATTACCTCCGTACTAAAACAACTCGTGACTAGCATAGACGAGGATATACCTCCCTTAGACACACTTTTACCTTACCTACTAAAAGATAAAAAGAACGAAAATCAGGCTATTTGTTTTTCTTTACTAAAAAATATAGGGGAGTGTGAACACAATTACGAAGTAGACGTTCATATCATAGCAGAAGGATTAGATTTCCTCCGAGAATTAAAATGATAAACCTCTCACATCCTACGGGTATTTTAGAAGGATCTATAAAACTTCCTAGTTCCAAGAGTATCAGTAACAGAATGCTAGTGCTCCAAAAACTGTACGAACCAAGTATCAAACTGGATAACCTCA
>CAJXIQ010000149.1 GCA_913054375.1 uncultured Bacteroidota bacterium | reverse complement strand
TAGGTAGCTCCTAGTCTATTGAAATATACAAGGCTATGGTTTGGCTCAGGAACGTAGCATACGTATATGTACTCTTCGTTAGACACCCATTTGGCAATCTTCTCTTCGCCTCCAATGAGCCACTTGTATGCATAGCTTTCTGGAGAACCTTTTACGTGTACTATCTCACTCATTCGCTCAAAGTAGCGACTATTAGCTTGCGAAAATGAGAGCAGAGTTATAATACCAAGCAAAATAGCTGTGGTGGTAGGATGTACGTACGGTAAGTAGCGAGCAGAAACCTTGAACACACCATAAATGAGTATGGGAAAAACAGTGCTAATAACATAATAGTCGTGGTTCATAAACTGTACTCCAAAAAGTACTGAGATGCAGAGTAGACCAATAATTAGCAAGAAGAGTAGCTGCACAGCAGGCCGGGTATAAGACTTTCTTGTAAAACTAAGGAGTGTACCTGTTGAGATAAGCAGCAGAAACCAACGTAGTGTGCGGGTAAGATAGTCATCTTTGAATCGCCATGCAGTATCCAATACATTCCAAAATTCTTCATATGAATTTATGGGCATAGTAGAACTGAGAAATACCGTTGACCATAGTCGTTGGTTTACCTCGGCAACGTAGTAAACATCGTAGTAGGCAATGCCGGCACCTATGCATCCAAAAAGCAAAGAAGCAAGACCAAACTGGGCGTTTGATTTGCGTATATTTTGTAAAAAATAGACACCATAAATTGCAATAAAATAGATGCCAGACGAAGTTTTTATGAAGAAGGATAATCCGGTGATAAGTAGCAGGGTAAATATGTGCTTGGATAACCCTTCATGAAAAAAGTAGAGCGCATATAATACAAGGCTAAGTGCCCATACATCTGGTAAATAATTGTAGCCGTAATACATCAAGATAGGAGATGTGAATACAATACTTGTGATGAGCAGTATGGTAACTGTACTCTCCTTTCTCAATACTCGAGTGCCAAGCATTGCTAGTGCTAAGTAGAAGAAAGAAAGGGTAAAAAACTTGTATAGGAATGGCAGATACTGCTTTGGGTAACCCAGCCGCACTACCTGTGCTAGTGCATATTGGAATACAGAAAATTCTACACCTACATCTCCATTTATAGTTTTAATACTAAGTGTAGCAGGATTAGTGAGGCTCTTGCCGTCCACATAGCGATAACACAGAGCTAATCTGTCTGCCTGTGCCCATTGATGTATACCCCGTGGCAGGTCATTTGCACTCGGATAATAGGTGCTAAAAAACGTAACCCCAAAGATGAGAATAAAACCAAGGAGTAACCATTTAGGCTTGTAAAAGGACATTTAAGATCGTTTGTATAAAAGTGTAACGGATTTACATTCTGTAAAAAATATACGCACTTTACGTATATGTATTTGCCTCCAAATGTAAGGATGATGGATCTTTATTGGTAAAAAAATCTGGTGTAAAAACAGGGTCTCAGCGCTATTGCCTTTTTTAACTTCGATAACGGCCAATATGACGATAGTTTCAGCAGGGGTATACAGTGTGAAAATACAATCGTTTGATTTTGTAAAGATTGCGTAATCAACAAATTACGGAGTAAAAGCTACATAGCAAGGTACGCAGACAAAATCTGCCACCATGTCACTCTTCTGATTTTGGTCTACTCTTTGAATAGACTTTGGTAACGAAGTAAAAATAAAAATGCAAAAAGGAAAAGTTTCAGTAAACACGGAGAATATATTCCCGATTATCAAAAAATTTCTTTACACAGATAATGAAATTTTCTTGAGAGAGTTGATTTCGAATGCTACAGACGCTAGTAACAAACTAAGAGTATTAAGTCAGCGTGGCGAGGTGAAAGGCGATATAGGAGAGCTTAAAATAAGTGTAACCTTAGACGAAGAGAGAAATACACTTACCATTAGCGATAATGGTATAGGAATGACTGAGGATGAGATTGATAAGTATATCAACCAGATTGCTTTCTCAGGTGCAGAGGAATTTGTAGAAAAATTCAAGGACACCAAAGAAGACGCCAATATCATTGGTCATTTTGGTTTAGGTTTCTATTCCAGTTTTATGGTTGCAGACAAGGTAGAGATAGACTCCCTGAGCCATGCAGAAGGATCACAGCCGGCTAAATGGACGTGTGAGGGATCTACGGATTTTAAAATTACCAAGGGAAAGCGCAAAACACGTGGTACGGATATTATCTTACATATCAATGAAGAGAGCAAGGAATTTGGACAAAAATGGAAAGTACAAGAATTGCTTAATAAGTATTGTAAGTTCTTGCCTATTCCAATTGAGTTTGATGAGAAGATAGTAAATGAGGTAGCACCATTATGGAAAAAAAATCCAGCGGAGCTTACAGATCAAGATTACCTCGATTTCTACAGCAAACTTTACCCTATGGGTGAGCCACCCTTATTCTGGATTCACCTGAATGTAGACTACCCCTTCAACCTTACTGGTGTATTGTACTTCCCTAAAATAAAGAAGGAGATAGACCCCAATAGAAATAAAATTCAACTGTACAGCAACCAAGTATATGTTACCGATAATGTAGAAGATATTGTGCCTGAGTATCTTATGCTACTTCATGGTGTGATAGATAGTCCTGATATTCCACTAAACGTGAGTAGAAGTAGTTTGCAGGCAGATGGAGCTGTGAAAAAAATCACAAGCCATATCAGCAAGAAAGTAGCGGATAAGTTGGCAGACCTTTACAAAGCAGACCTAGAAGATTATACAGCCAAGTGGGATAGCATTAGCATTTTTGTGAAATACGGAATGTTGTCTGATGAGAAATTCTATGATAGGGCAAAAGGAATCTGTTTACTTCAAAACACGAACAAAGAATACAGCAGTATCGAGGCCTATATTGCTAAAATAGAGCCAAATCAGACAGATAAGGACGGCAATAGAGTCGCTTTATATACCAACGATGCGGATAAGCAATACAACTTTGTAGAAGCTGCTGCCGCTAAAGGGTATGACGTACTCGTACTAGATGAGGTAATAGATAATCACTTTATAGGTAACCTAGAGCAGAAGAATGAGAAGTTTCAGCTAAAAAGAGTAGACGCAGATACTACCGGAAAACTCATAGACAAGGATGAGAAAACCGAAAGTGTATTAGGTGAGGATGAGGTAACGAAACTAAAAGAAGCCTTTGAGGGAGCTTTAAACAAAGAAAAGTACACCGTAGTATCAGAAGTAATGAGTCCAGACGAAGCGTTTATTACCATCACTCGCAGTGAGTGGGAGCGACGCATGAGCGAAATGGGCGGTATGGGTGGCATGCAGATGTTTGGCCAGATGCCAGAGAAGTATTCTGTATCTGTAAATACCAATCATTCACTTGCAGCTAAGGTACTCAAAGCAAAAGGAGACAAGCAAACAGCACTTATGAATAATGCCATAGACCTTGCTAAGTTATCTCAAAACCTGCTTACAGGTAAAGAGTTAAGTGAGTTTGTGAAGAAGCAGTACGCAACGTTATAGTCCCTTCATATGGATGCCTTGACCTAATTGGTAAATAGGCTGTTCGTTGGGTGAAAATACAGACAAAAAAAAGGCCTCGTTCTAGCGAGGCCTTTTTTTGTCTATTGAATTGGTCTGGATCTTAATTTCCTTGTTTAATAATTTTTCGATTGATTCTTCCATTCTTTGTTTGAATATTGATTGCGTATACACCATCTGAAAGAATAGATAAGTCAATGGGGTGATTTTGCCCCGTTAAGGTGAACGAGTGAACCACTTGTCCGAGATTATTAGTAATAGTACCTACACCATTCCCAGAAGGCAACTGTACCGAAATTACATGCTGAAATGGGTTTGGAGCAAGCGTAATCATTTCAGCAGAAATCTGGTTTTTCACACTTGATGTCTCGGGAGCACTCTTGATAGGCATAGATTTTCCAACCTGTTCCACGGATTTGTTTGTTTCATCCTGGAGTATAGCCATAACATACATCTGTGTTTTGTCCCACTCCGCGTGCTTTGCTACACGAGCATATAAGATGATAGAGTCTCCTTTGGCTTGTGGGAGATTGGTAATCGATTTATTGATAAGTACTTTTCGCAGCACATCAAAATGTTCTGTTTCTCCGTTTGGAGCATTGAAAAAAATGGTATCCTCCACTGCTGGTGCATACAGGTTTAATGATTGAATCGTATTTGCCTCCTCGGCATTAATTCGAATTTTAGCTACAAGCGAATCATCGTCACTTACCACGGTGGTTACCTGTATACTAAATGAAGAGGTTTGCTCTTTGTATCCATTGAATATGGCACTACTGTTATAGTCTGTTCCTGCACTTACTACATTTCCTTGAATTACTATCCTGGGTGTTGATCCCAGAATGCCATAAAAATTGGTGCGTTCGTCATTTTCAACTGTATTATGGAGATAGAGTTCACAAACTCTGTAAGGTCTACTCGGGTGTATAGCAAGATGCAGTACATCAGGATTGTTATTTAAATTGGTATAAAGACCGGGGTTTCTGGATGTACAAATACCGCAATATGTATTGGTAAAATGCTCTAGTACTACTTTTTTTTCTACTTGAGCTTCTAGTTTCTGAGTTAACAGTAATGCACAAGCGGTTATAGATAGGATGATTATTTTATTCATTTGAT
>CAJXIQ010000148.1 GCA_913054375.1 uncultured Bacteroidota bacterium | reverse complement strand
ATTTTTATTAGAGATAAAATGAAATATGATGATTTGTGTTTTTAATGATTTTGAATCTATTTATAATAGGATATAATAATAAATGGTAATGAATAAGTATTATAATAAAGTTAGATATAGTAAGAAATTTGAGATGTATAATTTTGAGGAGTTTGTTGTGGAGTATTTTGTACGATCACCACGTCATCATCAGGTGTGTAATATACATCATCTGGGTAGGTAGTTGTTAACCTGCTAGAGGTACAACTCGCTAATAATAGCGAAGCGATAGCGAGATAGGTATGTAATTTCATCATGTTAAAATTTAAATTAAACTTAACGGTTTAAATTTGCCGTCATACTATACTAATCAAACAGCATACCAATAAAAAAAGCATGGCATTCGAAAAAGTAACTCGCAAGCAAGATTATAGCAAGTGGTACAACAATCTAGTTGAAAACGCAGACCTAGCACAACACAGCAGTGTGCGTGGATGTATGGTCATAAAACCATACGGATATGCTATATGGGAGAAAATGCAAGCCGAGTTGGACAGAAGGTTTAAAGAAACCGGCCATGAGAATGCTTACTTTCCACTATTTGTGCCCAAAAGCTTGTTTGAAGCAGAAGAAAAAAATGCGGAGGGTTTTGCCAAGGAATGTGCGGTAGTAACACATTACCGATTAGAGAGCGACCCAGATAAGCCTGGAAAACTACGGGTAGATCCTAAAGCTAAACTAGAAGAAGAACTCATCGTAAGACCAACGAGTGAGGCAATCATATGGAATACATACAAAGGATGGATACAGAGCTACAGAGACCTACCTATTCTTGTGAACCAATGGGCGAACGTTGTACGATGGGAAATGCGTACTCGCCTATTCCTAAGAACTGCAGAGTTTCTGTGGCAAGAGGGACATACCGCTCACGCTACCAAAGTAGAGGCAGAAAAAGAGACCGATCAGATGGTACGTGTGTATGAAGAGTTTTCTAGAAACATCTTGGCTATACCTACTATTATGGGACATAAAACTGAGAGCGAGCGATTTGCTGGTGCAGACGATACACTATGTATAGAAGGACTAATGCAAGATGGCAAGGCTCTACAGATGGGTACGTCTCACTTCTTAGGTCAAAATTTTGCCAAAGCATTTGATGTAAAATTTGCTTCTAAAGAAGGAAAGCTAGAGCACGTGTGGGCTACTAGCTGGGGTGTAAGTACACGTCTAATGGGAGCACTAATTATGACACACTCAGATGATGAAGGACTTGTACTTCCTCCTAACCTAGCACCGATACAAGTAGTCATAGTGCCAATATATAAGGGACTAGAGCAACTCGACGCTATTAGCAAAAAGATTGACCCTATCATCAAAAAACTAAGAGCAAAAGGAATCAGCATAAAGTTTGATGCTAGAGATACACATAAGCCAGGTTTCAAATTTGCAGAATGGGAACTCAAAGGCGTACCCGTGCGCATAGCTATCGGAAATAGGGATATAGAAAGTGGAGCTGTAGAAGTAGCTCGTAGAGATACCAAAGAGAAGCAAAAAATGAGCTTTGAGGGGTTAGAAGACAACATCGAAGGCCTGCTTGCTACTATGCAAGATGCTATCTTTAACAAAGCACTCAACTATCGTGACGAGCACATAACAGAAGTAAATTCGTGGGAAGAATTCCAAGAAGTACTAGAATCTAAAGGCGGATTTATATCTGCTCATTGGGATGGTACTACAGAGTCTGAAGACAAAATACAGCAAGCGACTAAAGCGACTATCCGTTGTATCCCATTTGATAATCCACAAGAACTTGGTGTATGTGTATTCTCTGGCAAGCCAAGTAAGGAAAGGGTCTTGTTTGCAAAGGCGTATTAATTATGCATCCAGTTCACTAGCCATAGCCAGCTCATCAAGACTAGAAAAATATCGTCCTTAGTCCTCCCACACATACTTAAATAGCAGTACTGAAAGTGCTAGCTGCATAACGAGCAGAAGTAGAAGTACTCCCCAGTCTTCTATGTAGTTAAAATCATCTAGTGGCGAGATGGCTTTACTTGCAGATTTTAGGCTTACCAATAGACTTGGAATAAGAAGAGGCAAACTCAATATCATAGCTACCAAGCTACTATTCTTCGCTCCGAGAGCCAAGGCACTATTGAAGGTAAAGACCGCAGAATTGCACAAGGTAAAGAGTAATGCTGTGACCAGGTATTGCCAAAAGTGAGGAATACCTTGTGGCAACCAAAAAGACATAAACGCGGTAAGCATGACTAAGAAAAAAGCATTGACTAAAAACTGGTAGGCTATCTTAGAGATGATGATCGCTCGACTATCTACCAAGAATTTGTAGTAGAGTAAACTTCCTTTGTTTTCCATCAAAAAACTACGTCCTATATTTTGCACCACACCAAATATAAGTACCACATAAAATAGGCTATGCCACACTTTATTACTTGCTTCTTTCTGTATGGTGTAGATAATAAAGACCGACACAACAAGCAGTAAGACTAATGACCACAAAGCATATTTATTCTTTAGCTCCATTTTGAGCTCTTTTAGAAAAAGTTGTTTTATCTGCTTAGTTAGGTCAGTTTGCATAAATTTGCGTCAGCAAAAATACATTTAATGTTTCACCAATTACAGAAGTTATCCGAAGGGGAGCAAACTCCATTGAGAGCTACGTCGATTACTGAATCTGTGATTGATGATACAAATTACACTCCCTTACTTACGCTAGAAAAGCCGTGAAAAAAGTATTAATAGCAAACCGTGGCGAAATTGCCGTACGAGTGATCAAAACCTGCCGAAAAATGGGTATATCTACAGTAGCTATTTACTCGGAAGCAGATAGAGACTCTAAGCACGTACAATTAGCAGATGAAGCCTTTTGTGTAGGTCCAGCACCTAGTGCAGAGAGTTATTTGCAAGCAGAAAAAATAATACAAATTTGCAAAGAAAACCATGTAGACGGTGTACATCCCGGCTATGGTTTCTTATCCGAAAATGCAAGCTTTGTAAAAGCAGTGACCAAAGCTGGAATCACCTTCATAGGACCTAGTCCTGAGGCGATAGATCTAATGGGCAGTAAAATAGCCAGTAAGCAAGCGGTAGAAAAATACGGAGTACCTCTTGTGCCAGGCATAAACCATGCTGTAGAAGACTTAGAGGAAGCAGAAGATGTAGCCAATCAAATAGGTTATCCAGTACTCGTAAAAGCAAGTGCCGGCGGTGGTGGAAAAGGAATGCGAATAGTGCACGACCCTAAAAATCTCGAAAGCCAAATGAGAACGGCACAGAGCGAAGCCCAGAGTGCTTTTGGGGATCGTTCAGTTTTTATCGAAAAGTTTGTCACCAAACCACGCCACATAGAGATTCAGCTTATAGCAGACAATCATGGAAGCGTTGTATATCTACTAGAGCGTGAGTGCTCGATACAACGTAGACACCAGAAACTAGTAGAGGAAGCTCCAAGTGCTGTACTCACAGATGCTCTTCGAAAAGAGATGGGAGAGGCTGCGGTAAATGTGGCTAAGGCTTGCAACTACTCTGGAGCAGGCACGGTAGAATTTTTACTAGACGCGGACCACAAGTTCTATTTCCTAGAAATGAATACCCGCTTACAAGTAGAACATCCTGTAACTGAGCTTATTACTGGATTAGATCTAGTAGCAGAGCAAATAAAAGTAGCTCGTAATGAGAAATTGGACTATGTACAAGACGACATCCAAGCCCACGGACACGCCATAGAATTACGTCTAACAGCAGAAGAACCTGAGAATGATTTCATACCTGCCGTTGGAAGCATAGCGGTATACGACCCTCCGCAGCATGACTGGGTACGACTGGATGATTTCGTATACGAAGGATATGAAATACCCATCTATTACGATAATATGTTTGCCAAACTTATAGTCTGGGGTAAGGATAGGACTGAGGCCATACAACGCATGATAACAGCTTGCAATGAGTTTACAATAGAAGGTGTCCCAACTACGTTAGATTTTGGAAGATTTGTGATGCAACACCCAAAATTCGTAGATGGAGATTTTGACACTAACTTCATCGCTCAATACTATACCCCAGAGGCAAGAGCAGAGCAAGATGCAGATATCAACAAAATTGCTGCACTATTCACCTACCTAGAGTTTAATAAACATAAGGAGGTGGTGATTGCCAAGCATACAAGTGATGCTTGGAAGAAGAGAGCCGAGTAAGCCAGAAGCAAAATGATATTATGACCGAAGCACATAGATTTGCTTGCAACGGACTCAACGTTGACGATGCCCATCAAGGTGCTCGCCATGAAAGATTAAGACTAATCACTTCTCATACTGAGTTTTATTTAGTAAAGCTACCTTTGCCCCACTCATGGAGTCTTTCGAAGAATTAAACATAAACCGCCAACTTCTTAATGCTATAGCCGATCTAGGTTTTGAGAAACCTACACCTATACAGGAAGAGGCATTCCCCGTAGGTATGTCCGGCAAGAATATAGTAGGTATAGCACAAACAGGTACAGGTAAAACATTGGCTTATATGCTGCCTATACTCCAACAGTTGAAGTATTCCAAAGACTACAAACCACGGGTAATCATTTTGGTGCCTACTAGAGAACTTGTAGTACAGGTAGTAGAGCAGATAGCGTTTTTTACCAAAT
>CAJXIQ010000147.1 GCA_913054375.1 uncultured Bacteroidota bacterium | reverse complement strand
CCTTAGGGAATAAGAAGAATAGTCCAATCATATTAGGAACAGCTATAGCAAATATCATTGCATCAGAGAAATCCGTAACAGCTCCTAAGCTGGCCGCTGAACCTATTACTATAAAGAGACAAAATAATATTTTAAAAGAGTAATCAGATGCTTTGGACTTACCAAAAAGGAATAACCAACTCTGGAGGCCATAGTATGACCAAGAAAGCATAGTAGAAAAAGCAAAAAGAACAACTGCTACAGTAAGCACATAAGGAAACCAAGGTATAACAGAAGCAAATGCCTGAGAGGTGGCTAAAACACCATCTGGAGACTTCACTCCATACGTCATTATGCTGCCATCTCCGTTTGTTACAATAATGACAAGTGCAGTCATAGTACAAACAACTACAGTATCTATAAATGGCTCAAGTAATGCTACCAAACCTTCTGACGCTGGGTATTTAGTTCTAACAGCCGAATGAGCAATAGCTGCAGATCCTACTCCTGCTTCATTACTAAATGCGGCCCTTTGAAAACCGATAATTAATACTCCAAGTAATCCTCCGGATATACCTTTAGCATTAAATGCTCCATCAAATATTTGCTCAAAAGCATTTCCAATACTTCCAATATTCATTATGATGACTACTAATGCTGCCGCAAAATAAATACCCACCATAAACGGCACCACTTTCTCAGTAATATTACCTATTCTCTTAATTCCTCCTATGATTACAATCCCAACCAAAATGGCCATAATAACCCCAAAAACAACCCCCGCTGATGTAGAGTCTACACCTAACATAGAATTGAACTGCGTAGCTGCCTGATTAGCTTGAAACATATTTCCACCGCCAAAAGAACCTCCTACACACATGATAGCAAATATCACCGCTAAAACTTTACCTAATTTACCTTTCCCTACATCGGCTAGTCCTTTTTTCAAATAATACATTGGGCCTCCGTAAATAGTTCCGTCCTCTCCTACGTCTCTATACTTCACTCCTAGTGTACACTCTACGAACTTAGAAGACATCCCAAGCAAACCTGCGAGTATCATCCAAAAAGTAGCACCTGGACCACCTAACGAGATAGCTATTGCTACTCCAGCAATGTTTCCCAGTCCTACTGTACCCGAAAGTGCGGCAGTAAGAGCTTGAAAATGCGATACCTCTCCATGATGTCCTTCTACTCGTATAGTTTCTATGGCATCTCCACCTGGTGTTGGATCACCTGCCATTTTATCAGAGGTTACGTGATCTAAATCATCATACTTTCCGCGTACTATATTGATAGAAGTTGGGAATAGTCTAATATTTACTAATTTGAAAATAACGGTGAATGCTAGACCTGCGAATAGCAACAGAACGATAACAAGAGGGACACTTACTCCATCTGTGATTTCTATAGAGGTAAATACGAATCCTGCCCAAGCATTAGATATTGGCGTAAACCACTCATTTATTCGCTCATCCAACCCTTTACTCTGCTCCTGAGCAAACAGTGTAAAAACACTAATTAAACTCATTGTTAAACCTGCTATTCTCTTCATATTAATGTTATTGTTAACCGACTGCAATATGTGGCATTCATTAAGATAATGCAACTATTATCTCAATCGCTTTGCCGAATGATAATTGTGTGATTTTTGGCCAGTATCTGAGTTAATGATTCCTTCCGTTGTTAGAGCATCAATACGCACCATACCGTGTGAGTGAATGATTTTACCATTACCCAAGGCTATGCCTACATGGCCTATGCGTTCATTTTTATCAAAAAATATAAGATCCCCTTCAAATAGATCTATGAACTTCACCGGCTTACCTACTTTTTGTTGTTGTGATGCATCCCGAGGAAGAGCTATGCCAAGTACTTTATAAACCACTTGTACAAAACCCGAGCAATCGATGCCACTATTGTGTCTGCCACCCCATAAATAAGGAGTGCCTAGAAATTTTTTTGCAAGATTTCCTACAAAAATGCGTTCATAATTTTCCTCAAGCTGTAATACTTCAGAGCCCATACTGCTATTCAGTGGAGTATCATAAATATCATTGCATTGCGATGAAAACAAACTGGATTGTGGTGCTACCTTTCTATCGAGTGGTTGCTCCACCAAAAAGACACTTGAATCGCTGAGCCAGCCCTCATAGCCGTCGTAATCCATTCGGATCAGAAACCAATCCTCTTCTTGCTCTAGGACGGTATATGTTTCTCCAAATAATAGCTGAGATACCATCTCTGCACTGCTACGAGGCAAACCTCGTAGTGGAATTTGTGACACATGACAAATCCCTTTTTTCATGGTTAGATATGGAGTTGGGCTTTACGGGCCAATAGATGCTCTTCTGTTTCCTCTCTATCTGGATCTGGCACACAGCAATCTACCGGACATACAGCAGCACACTGTGGCTCCTCATGAAATCCCTTACATTCTGTACATTTATCCGGTACAATATAGTATACCTCGTCAGAGACGGGTTGTTGTATTGCATCTACAGCAACACTTTGGCCCCCTTCTAATGTATAGGTTCCCGAAACTCCTGTTCCATCGGATATTTTCCACTCTGCTCCCGCTTCATAAATGGCCGTGTTTGGACACTCTGGTTCGCAAGCCCCGCAGTTAATACATTCATCTGTTATGATAATTGCCATGGTGCAAAGGAAAACTATTATGCTGAAATACCCACTTTACTGAGTTGCATTTTCCGGCATACTGTCCATTATTCTCGCTATCTGTTGTGGGTTTAAATAACTGGCATCTTGTTCGTTGATTCTTCGCAACCACTCCGTAAAGTTCTCTTTATCGTTTTGCATAGCATAATAGTTTAAGAACGTAGACCATACGGCGAGGTTGTCAGGTTCCAATCTCAATGCTTTCTGCATATTTGGAAGTGCCTGTACCAGTGACCCTCTCAAAATATATGACTTTGCTAGGCTATTGTGGATTAATCCACTCGTGGGAAACTCCCATACAAGTGCTTCACCCAAAGCTACAGCTTTATTGATATCTGGCTTATTGGTATACCACTTCAAAAGCTCACTCGCTATAACCCTATTTGTTTTATCTTCTTCGTATGCTTTTTCTAAATGAAAAATACCAAGGCTTATGCTTCCTTGTTCTAAATAAGATGTGCCAAGCATAAAATTTTGCCAAGGACTAAGTGCATTTGCTTCCAGCCCAAGCGCTGTTGCAGAGGAATAATTACGCATAAGATAATGGTACTTCAACCATAATTTCGGGAAATTATTGGTCTCTAAAAGTTTACCCGCTTTCTGCAGATAAAACGGGTTTTTGTCAAATTTTTCCCAATATTCTAAATAAGCTAATATCTCTGTCTCTCTATCTGGCGAAGGATTATTAACAGCATACAAACCAATCAATTTGTGCATTTGGTCTACATCTTTTTTTGCTTTTGGCACACGTATATAATGGTCATGCACACTCACATGAGGAATATCTTTCGACCCACTCGGTGGCATGTGACAGCTTACACAATTATTGCCTACTGCAGCTAATACCCCTGGAGCTTCAGTACAACCTTTTTCTTGATGGCAGTTCTTGCAAGCGGTATTGTATACCTCTGTACCTGTCATTTTCACACTCACGTGAGGATTATGACACGATATACACGTAAAATCAAGATTCTCCTTGTTTCCACTAATGAAACATTTACTCATCTGAAAACGCTGGGAATGATTTGCCATATCAAAAGAAGCATGCTCTCCTTCGTACTCTGGCAGGTATATTTCAAAAACAGTACTGAGCTTCATCCCTGGTTTATAATCGGTAAATTTCTTACCCTCTTTTAATACATTTAAACCTTGTAAATGACACCGTTGGCACAAATCTATCTGCCTCTCCCAACTCAATTTTCGAGGGTTTACTATAGTAGGATCTATTTCGTTGGTAACATCTACACCCTCGCCTCTCAATCGTTCCTTTGCATGCAACTCACCCGGACCATGGCACCTTTCACAGTCAATACCTCGTCCTATATCTGTAAACTTGAAATCAGATTCTCCATGCATCTTGGGCATTGCGTTATGACAACTAATACACTCCGAGTTGAGTATTCGATTAAAACGGGTATTGTTCCCTCCTTCAAAACCAGGAGCCAAATCCCACTTTTGCTCTTGTACATAAAAGGTAATGGGCGCTTGAAAAACATATCCGTTGTGTGTAAATAAATGTGAATTGGTATGCTGCCCACTGCCCACTATATAATTAATGTGTACATCAAGCGTATGTGTGGTGTCGCCCTGTGCAAGTCTATATTCTTTGATATACAGCTTATCGTTTTTCCAATACGGAAGGTAATGCAAGTCATTGGCAGTATCGTATACCGCATGTTCTGCTCCAAAGTGAGCAGAGGATTTTTGACGTGTGGCACTGTCAAAAGATAATCCCATACCCGTATGCACAAAAGTTGCGTGTTTGTCACCATGGCAACTAGCACATGTTTCCATCCCTACATAAGCTACATCATCTGCGTGATTTAGATATGTAAACGTTTGTTGATCTGACTCACTGTTAGAATAAAAAAATAGGATTGCTACTACTGACAGGACTGCCAATAGAGCTGCACCCTTGGGTTGCAGTATGCGTTTTATGAGAATTTGGCTTGCCAATCTAACATACCTCCTAAAAGGTTTCGTACATTATTAAACCCCTGCTGAACCATGA
>CAJXIQ010000146.1 GCA_913054375.1 uncultured Bacteroidota bacterium | reverse complement strand
ACGGAGGAAATTTAATTTTTGAGAGCCAAGACAATCCAACTTCAAACTCTTTAAGTCCCCAAGCATTTATTGGCTTTATTGTAATCTTCTCACAAATATTACCCCCAATTAAATCACTTTCTCAAGGCTATTACAACATACAAAGAGGCTCGGCATCGGCACAACGAATTACAGCTATTTTAGAGGCAGAAATTGAAGTAAAAGAAAAGGAAAACGCCATACCGATTCAAACTTTTAAAAATTCTATTGAATTCAAAAACGTGTCATTTTGCTATCCAGAAACAGATGTTTGGGTATTACAGGATATTTCGTTTAAAATCAAAGCAAATGAAAAATTTGGAATAATAGGAACTACAGGAAGTGGCAAGAGTACTATAGCAAAGCTACTGGTGGGTGTATATAGACCTACCAAGGGAGAGATTTTCGTAGATGGTCTTCCTATCGAATATTACAATAGAGCTAAACTTAATAAACTGCTTGGATACGTAGCTCAGGATATCTTTCTGTTTTCAGAAACGCTAAGGAATAATATACTCTTTGGGAGTGCAGATGCTGACGACGAGAAGAACTTGAAACGAGCTATATCTTGTGCTTCTCTTGATGGAGAGATAAGCGCTTTCCCAGATGGATTAGAGACACTTTTAGGGGAGCGAGGCATCACGCTAAGCGGTGGACAAAAACAACGTACTGCAATAGCGAGAGCGCTAGTAAAAGATCCGGAAATATTGCTTATTGATGATGGACTATCTGCAGTTGATACCAAAACAGAAGTAGCTATAAAGAACAGCTTGCGCGACTGGAATAGATCTCAAACGTTTATTAATATTAGCCATAGAGTGTCATCTGTGCAAGACTGTAAGCATATTATATTCTTACACAATGGTACTATTACAGAGCAAGGAACCCATTCGCAAATGCTAGAGCTAAAGGGTGTTTATACAGATTTGTTTGATAAGCAAATGATGATAGAAGAATAGGATTCAAATAGTAATCAAGCGGTTATTATTATTTTTACTTTCTTTGTAATACGAACAAAAAGAATGTAGAAGATGGGAGAGTCAAATTATGATAGAGAGGAAGTTTTCTCAAAGAAAGTAAGAGCGGGTAAAAGAACCTATTTCTTTGATGTCAAAACAACAATGAAAGACGATTTCTACATCACCATAACCGAGAGTAAAAAGCGGTATGAAGATGGAGGATACGTTAAACACAAAATATTTTTGTACAAAGAGGATTTCAATAAATTTTCGGAAGCATTCGCCGAAACAGTAAATTACGTGAAAAGTGATTTGATGCCAGAATATGATTTTGATGAGTTCTCTCGCAAAGACATTAACGATTCACACCAGTAACCAATTACTTTTTTATCGGTACTAAATCTATGCAAAAATCAATTTGGGTTTTTGGGATAATCGCAGGCATATTATGTGCTGTTCTCGAATATCTCTTTTTTGGTGGAGAAGGAGGCAATGCTAATGTTATGTTCTTAGCTAAAATAGCTGTGCTCGTCATTTGCACAGCGGCGGGTCTTATCCTTATCAGAAAATTAATGGGAGGAGTAATCAGTATTGCTCGTACGGTGATGAGTGGAGTGCTTATTTCTCTTGTACGTGCACTTGTCATGGTTATAGCATTTGGGTTTTTATATTACCCCAGCGGAGCCTTTTATCAGGCAAAAACACAAGAAGCTTGGAACCAAGCAGAGAATAAAGTAGCCAGTGATGATAAGATAAAACCTGCCGACAAACCCATGGAGTTGGCTGTAATAAGAGAGCAAATTGCTGCTTTGTACCAACCGACAGGGTATGCCATGATTACCATAGGAGGAAGCCTGGTTTCAGGTCTTATTGTTGCTATACTTATGGCTGCTTTTATTGGTACTAATACGATGTATAACGAGCCTAAAAAACATTAAATGGTAAAAATAGAAAGCAATAAATCCATCATTAGTGCCTCAGCACAAGAAGTGTATGATTACTTGGCAGTTCCCCAAAATTATAAGATACTCATGCCAAGCAAAGTGAGAAGTTTTGAAGCCTCAACAGATTCTGCTATGTTAGATATAGAGGGCATAGGTAAAGTGGAACTTGCCATAACAGAGCGTATATCGCCAAGCAAAATAGTGATGCTTCCACAAAATAAAGTGCCATTCAAATTTGATATACAATGGAATATAGTGACTCAAGGGGAGGGCGCAGAAGTACAAGCTGTAGTCAACGCAGATCTAAATTTTATGATGAAGATGATGGCTGAGGGGTTGCTCAAAGACTTCGTGAATGTACAAGTACACAAACTTACAGAACATTTAAAAAAGTGATACTAAAGGCTCTCAAAAAACTTTGGACCATCTATTTTTTTATCTGGTTCTTAATCTTATTCTTGATACTGTATCCTGGTTTTGTGGTGCTCCTGTCACAAAAAAAATGGTATAGAAAGGCACATACCTTAAGACGGTTTTGGGGTAAAATACTCATGGCTATTACTGGGCTGTATGGTAAGGTAGAGTATGAAACACCTTTAGATAAAGATGCTACATATGTATTTACGCCGAACCATTTTTCGTATTTTGATATAGTAAGTGTAAATACCCAAATGCGGCATTTTTTTAGTTTTATGGCGAAGAAGGAACTAGCAGATATTCCGTTGTTCCGTATTTTCTTTAGGACAATAGATATGCCCGTAGATAGGAAAAATAAGGAAGGGGCTAAGCGAGCATATTATTTAGCACATAAAAAATTAAAAAGCGGTATTAGTCTGCTCAATTTTCCTGAAGGCGGAATTGGTCCGCAAGTGCCAGCGATGCGAAACTTTAAACTTGGTCCATTTAAGCTGGCCATGGAGCACGGCTTGGATGTAGTTCCCATCACACTGCCTGATAATTGGAAACGATTGCCATGTGGAGAATTTGTCCCTGCTGGAAGTCCAGGTAAGATGAGAATGTTTGTTCATCGACCAATTTCAACGAAAAGTCTAAAAACTGGCGACGAAGTAGAGCTGGCAGAACGTGTTTATGCTATAATTGAAAAGAAATTTAATGAGATGAACGGTTTATGAGCATATCAGATAAAAAAATAGATGAGTTGGCACACCTTGCTAGACTTGAATTTAGTTCAGCTGATAAACAAGCAATTAAAGGTGATTTAGACAGGATAATTGATTTTTGTGATAAACTAAAAGAGTTGGATACGAGTAGTGTAGAGCCCTTAATATATTTAAGCCAAGAAGAAACTATACTGCGTGAAGATGTCGTAAAAAAAGTGCTTACAAAACAGGAAGCACTGCGCAATGCTCCGTCAGCAGATTCAGATTATTTTAAAGTGCCCAAAATAATTACCAAATAATGGCACTTATTGACCTCAAGCAAATATTTAAAACCTATCAAATGGGTTCTACACAGATTAACGCATTGAATGGATTAAACTGTGAAATTGGAGAAGGAGAATATGTTGCATTAATGGGTCCTTCTGGTTCCGGCAAATCTACGTTGATGAACGTAATAGGTTGTCTTGACTCACCTACATCTGGTTCATATTTACTCAACGGCAATGACGTAAGCAAAATGTCTGAAGATGATCTCGCCAAAGTGAGGAATGTAGAAATAGGTTTCGTATTTCAGTCTTTTAACCTTTTACCAAGAACAAGCGCGTTAGAAAATGTGGCATTACCACTAGTCTATGCCGGTATAGGCAAAAAAGAACGTCTTGATCGGGCACAAATAGTTTTAGAAAAAGTAGGTTTAGGAGATAGAGGTGACCACAAGCCAAATGAATTAAGTGGTGGTCAGCGTCAACGGGTAGCTATAGCCCGAGCACTCATTAATAACCCAAGTATCGTATTAGCAGATGAGCCAACGGGAAATTTAGATAGTACGAGTAGTTTGGAGATAATGAATCTCTTTGAAGAAATACATGCAGAAGGCAATACTGTAGTGATGGTAACTCATGAAGAGGATATCGCAGAATATGCAAAACGCACAATTCGCATGATTGATGGAAAACTTGCTACGCAGTTGTCTGTTACCTAACTATAAGAATATAGATCAGGGATGAAAATTTATACGAAAACGGGTGATAAAGGGCAAACTTCACTGGTAGGGGGGACTCGTGTGAGCAAGGCAAATATTAAAATAGAAGCATACGGCACAGTAGATGAGCTCAACTCATCCCTTGGAATTATTGCTGCCTCTCACGAACTATATGCTGACTTTATTAAAAGTATTCAGCATAAGCTATTCAATATAGGAAGCACATTAGCAGCAGAAGAAGACATTGAGTTTGAACTGCCGATGATTAATGCAAAAGACATTGTTGTTTTGGAAAAAGAGATTGATAGGCTGACTAAACTTTTGCCTAGACTCAAAAATTTCATATTACCCGGAGGGTCTGTATTGAGCGCAAATACTCATATGGCTAGATGTATTTGCCGCAGGGCAGAGAGAAGAGTGGTAGAGTTAGAGGATCAAGATTATGTCATGCACATCCAATATCTCAATAGATTGAGTGACTACCTATTTATTCTGAGTAGAGAGTTTCTTCGGTTAGAAGAAAAGGAAGAAATTATCTGGAAACAAGATTAGGAAGACTATTGTCTTCCATACATCATTTTTTCCAATTCCATGAGCACATAGCGGGGCATTTCAAATTGCTCGAAATCTTCTAGACTCATTTTCAAATAT
>CAJXIQ010000145.1 GCA_913054375.1 uncultured Bacteroidota bacterium | reverse complement strand
TGTAATTTTTAGTTTCACGTTAAGCGTAAGTGCGCTACGAAGATACGTAATATACACTAAAGGTAGTGGAGGAGAGGGGGGATTGATTTTTATATCTAGCGAATAAGATTTACAGTACCATGAAAGGTGTATTCTTTACCTTCTTGGTTTAGTAGGTTAATCGAGTAAACATAGACTCCATTCTGGCAATATTGGCCTAGATAGGTCCCATCCCACACTTCTTCAATGCTGTTTGATGCAAACACTTTTTGTCCCCATTTATTGAATATATTTATGTTATATTCTTGTGCGTGATTACTTGTTACTCTGAACACTGAGTTTGACTTTGGTCCTTTATTGTCTGGGGTAAAAGCATTGGGAATAAATGCGATAATATCGGGTACCACTAGAACATTCTGTGCTACTGTATCTTTACACGTAAAATTACTCTCAGCTACAAGTATTATTTTGAAATTGCCCGTATCTGCCGGGAGCATATAAATTGGATTATTGGAGGTACTAAATTGCGTTATGTCCTCTGATTTTTGGTGGTACCACGTAGAATTTAATGTACCACTCGTAATACTCGAGTAGTTATATAGCGATATCTCCCGTTTTGAAAGTGTTACTTGTTGGTGGTTGTTCATCGTAAAAGAAGCATATGGCTTTGGGTCAACGCGAATAAATTTCTCTTTATTGATCTTGTTTGTACAACCGTTGTTATCTTGTATACTCGCCTTTAGATTATATAGCCCTTCACTTAGCGTTATCGTAGCTTGGTCTTTTGAATATCCGGTATGAGAATAATCCTCATTCGTTATTTCAAAATAAATTTCTGGAGGTAGATCTGAATTTCTAACGAGTAAAGGCTCACATCCCGTTATGCTTGGTGGTAGCAATATGTCTGGCTTATTGTAGTAGGGAATAGCAAGAGAAACACTATGACTAGGACAGTATGCAGTGCTTTTTGAAGTGATGTTGAGTTTTATGTTGTTAGACACAAGATCGCATTTTTTGGGTATATAGATTGAGTTATTGAAGCCTTGGTATTCAGATTCGCAACTTATAATAGAGCTGAAACTATATGGTTGTTGATCAATAGTAAAGTGAAGTGTGTCGCCTTCACATAACTTATCTTGTGTAGTACTTACCCCAACAGTGATAGGATGTAGAACAGTATAAAATTGCGTAGTATCGAATATACAGGAGCTCTCGGTAATTGAGGCAGTTATTGCATGATTGCCAAGATTACTTGCCACGGGGGATAACTGGGTAATTGCTAATCCATCGGCGTTTTGCCAAGTAAAAGGACTGGGGAGATCAATAGGAATTGCATCGAAGCACAGGCTGTCGGGTAGTGTGTATGAAAACGATGGTTTGCACACCATGTTGAGTTCCACGTCTAATTTTGCGTAGCAATTGTTTTGATCATACACATAGGTGAAATTAGCTAACCCACAATGCATATCCGAATGAACAAAGGTGCCATCTGTTAGATCTATAACATCACTCTGCCAAAAGCCTCCTTCTATGTTGGTATTGAGGTGATTATTCAGATGTAGAGGCATATTGTCTTGACATATGTCCTTGTTCTCATTGGTAGTAATAGTAATATTATCAGTCACTACAATTGACGCTGTATCCGTAGTTGTACATCCGTTTGGTAGACTATTGGTTGCTCTTATTCTATAGGTGCCTTTTCCAGTTAGTGGTATGTCTAAAGAGGGTTGCGGTAAATGGATGTATGCCATTGGGAGGTTAAGTACCTCCCAAGTGATAAATCTATCTTTGGCCGCATAAGGTAGTTCTACAGCGTTTCTGAGTTGATATACGTGATCAGTACCACATACACTTTGGTTTCTGAGTTGAAGCTCGGGAGATTTTTTGAGTACAAAAGGCACAGTATCAGTGGAAGAGCATCCAGAGACTACGTCTTGGAATGTATAGGTCATTGCTAAGGTAGTATCTGTATTCGTTGTGATTGTACTGAGGTCAAATAATGGATTTACTTTAGAATTATTATAGGCCCAAAATCCTCCAATGGGTTGAGCATCTGTTGCGTTTAAATCCAAGGTATATGCATAGCATTGTGCTGGAGGTTTGGCTATATATATGATGGGAGGGCTAATAATGTTTAGATTGGTACTATCAACCAATGGACAATCTATTCCGTCTCTAGTTATGATGTACTGCCATTTTAATTTTGTATCATTGGCTGTGGTGGCCAACGTGTCTACTGAAACTATAGCCTCATTATAATGCCATATGGTATTACTCAAAATGTCATCTATATGAGTTAGATGGAATGATATTTCTGCACTAGAACAATGCGTACTGTCTCCTTTCAAAGTGGCTTTAATGACCTCAGAGTTGCCACTGCTTTGCTGGTTTAGGGTAATCGAGTCTTTACAACCTAGATTATCTGTAAATACGATGTGGTATTCAATATTCCCTTTTTGCAAATCTTGAATACTGAAGGGTGTTTGAATATTCTGGTAATACTTTGGATCACTAAGACTAGTGGTTAATCTTAGATTTGATTGTACGGTCCTATTGCTCCCTATATTCAGTTCATTTGATCCGCAAAAGTTTTCATTCACAGTAAGAGAAACAGTAGGTTTTGGGACTACAATTATTTTTACTGTAGTGCTGGTTCTAGCATATACTGGACATTGATTATCCGTTGCTGTGATGTTAATATAATGAGTTCCTACTTGACTGTCAGTAGGTATAAAATCTATTCTCGCCGCGGTATATGATGTTAGGGGAGTAGCTGTTTGGCGTATTAGTAAACCCGCGATGTTGTGAGTAAAACGTAGACTTACAGAGTCTGGTGTGGCGTTACTGATTGCTGGCAAATCTGTTATGGCAATTGTTTCCGAAAATGGTTGACCAACACAAAGTGTGTAGGTTAAGTTTGGTTTAACTGTGGGTGGGTTATTTATTGGAGTGGAGTTTATGAGTGCTATAACTTCTCTTCTGATCTTACCTGCTAGGTAAGGCACTCCATTGAACTTACGCCACTGTTCTACTTCTATAACACGAATATTTTTTTCATTTGTCTTAGTAGGAGTCACTATATAATCTCCTGTGGTATTGTTTAAGAACAATCCCTCTGGTGGAGTACTTGATGGATTGGCTGTACAACTGGATGATCCGCTCGTACAGTATCCTATCGTCCAATTGCTGGCAGAGTAACCGCTTTTGTAAGTGATGGGTGTATTATAGTCTGTTTCTGGTATACCCCACTTGTAATACAATGAGTCCCCATCTTGTCCCGTAGCATGGGCGGTAGCATATGTAGCTTGGTTGTGATTAAAGAGTGTTTTTGGGCTTAATTGAAACGTAGGAGAACTAATGTTTTCAATCCAAGGATTGATGAGTGCATAGGTATATATTCGATTTTGTTCTGATGAGATAGATGAAATATTGCTACTGCGTTCAGCCTTATGTATGAATAATTGAAGAGTACATCCTTTGTAAGCGGTATAAGAGTCAAAATCTACAGTACCTGTGTAATAGTGAGCCTCTATCCCATAAGGTAAGGTAGGGTTTGTACCGCATCTTGAGTTCTCCTGATTACAGACTTCAGTGATGTTTTCAAACCCAGATTTATTCAATGGGATACTTCCAATATTTTTGTTTCCACAAGCAGTAGTTGTAGTTCTTAGAAAAATTTGGGTTAAATCGGAGCAGTTAGTTGTAGAGGTTCCTCCGCCTTGCCCTGCCAACTTGCAATCATTGCAATCTCTATAAAGAGTAACTTTTATGGTATACTCTTTGGCAGAGACATGCTTGTATGTGATCTCTCCACCCAGCAGGTGGTTGGCGTGAGATGAGGTAAACAGAATACCCATTATGCAGCAAAGTAAAAGTCTCATAAATCAGTATTGTCAAATATAGCGAATAAAAAAAGGAAACCGAAGTCTCCTTTTCTTATAAGTGATATCGCTATCTAGCGTATTAAGGTTACCGTACCTGAGTACGTGTAGAGTTCATCATCTAAGGTGGTGACTTTTAGTTGGTACGCATATACATCTTGTTGTGCAAGTACTCCTTTGTACATTCCATCCCATTGGTTGTCCTTTTCGGTTGTTTGGAACAGAATTTCACCCCATCTATTAAATATGATAAGTTCCATTGTTTTCTCACCAGAGATAATTGCTCTGAATCCTTCGTTTTGGTCCGGACCAGATATATTTGGTGTGAAAGCATTTGGTATGAAAACAATAAGGTCTGGACCTACTATTACACACACCGTTGTATCATCCATACATCCATGATTGGTGGTTACCTCTAGGTTGGCACAATAGGTTGCTGTATCCGTTGAGTAGTAGTACGATGGGTTTTCTGCACTAGAGGTATCAGTTAATATATTTAGGTCACCAAAATCCCAGGAGTTACGTACTATTACTGCTCCATTTACATCATCAACTTTACTTTTGTTTGTAAAAACAAATCGCGGTAAAGCGGCAGTAGTATAGTTGTTAGGGTCGGGCAAGAAACTCGCATTGGGAATAGGGTATACAAGAACATTGCTCACTACTGTAGTGCTACAGTTGGCAGCCGAAGTTACCGTTAGGCTAATATCTCCTCTATCCACACCCGTATAGGTTTGGGTAGCCGTATTGTTAGTAGATGAAGCTCCATTTCCAAAGGTCCAACTATACGTAGCTGTTGTTGGGTCTATCTCATTATTGATTACTAATCCT
>CAJXIQ010000144.1 GCA_913054375.1 uncultured Bacteroidota bacterium | reverse complement strand
AATCGCTGATTACTTAACCCCAAAATACGATGTAGTTGCTCGTTTTCAAGGAGGACCAAATGCTGGACACTCACTTGAGTTTAATGGCATGAAACATGTACTTAACACGATCCCATCGGGTATATTTCACGATGGTTGTGTAAATATTATTGGGAATGGTGTAGTGATAGACCCCGTCCTTTTCATGGCAGAGATTGATCGAACAGTTGCGGCAGGGGCCAATGTAAAAGAGAACCTACGTATCTCCTACAAAGCACATATTATAATGCCTACGCACAAAATACTTGATGCAGCAAGTGAATGGAGCAAAGGAGATAAAAAAATAGGAAGTACTTTACGTGGTATAGGCCCAACATATCGCGAAAAAATTGGACGTGGTGGACTAAGAGTAGGTGAGCTTTTCGCCCCAGATTTCGAAAAAAACTATCACGAGAAAAAAAATCGTTCACTTCAGCTTGTAGAACAATTTGGTTTTACAGATTTTAACCTTGAGGCAATGGAAGAAGAATTCTTCACTGCCGTAGATAGGCTGCGTGAATATCAATTTGTAAATAGCGAATACCTCGTAAATGAGCATATTATAAATGGAAAAAATATTCTAGCAGAAGGAGCTCAAGGAAGTATGCTCGACATAGACTTTGGATCATACCCTTTTGTTACCAGTAGTAACACGACAGTAGGTGGAGTATCTACCGGTTTAGGTATAGCACCCAAACACATCAATAAAGTAAAAGGAATTTTTAAAGCATACTGCACCCGTGTAGGCAGTGGACCATTCCCCTCAGAACTCCACGATGATATGGGAGAGCACATACGTAAGGTAGGTAATGAGTTTGGAGCAACAACAGGTAGACCACGAAGAACAGGATGGCTTGATCTCGTTGCGCTAAAATATGCTATCATGCTCAGTGGTGTAGATGAACTCTGTATGATGAAAGCTGATTGCCTGAGTGGTATTGACGAAGTTATGGTAGGAACTAGCTACAAAGGTGATAGAATTTCTACGGACCAAGTTCCTTTTGATTTGAACGTAGATAATTTTAAATCTGTTTATGAAGCTCATCAAGGATGGCAAGAAGACATTACACAGATAAAAGACCACACTAACCTACCAAAAACGTTTCAAAATTACATTGCCAATATAGAAAAGCAAATTGCAACACCAATCAGTATAATCTCTGTAGGACCCGGCAGAGATCAAACAATAATCAAGTAAAACGAAAACAGTAAAGAGTTTGAAAAGCGTACAATCGTACCATTCAATAGTTTCTCTTCATTGACCAATTAATTAAAATAATGAACGCGTACGTATTCCCAGGACAAGGAGCCCAATTTGTAGGAATGGGCAAAGAGCTCTATGACAATAATGATGAGGCAAAAGCTCTCTTTGAAAAAGCCAATGATATCCTTGGCTTTAGAATAACGGATGAGATGTTTGCTGGAACAGAAGAGGGTTTGAAACAAACAAACATAACTCAACCTGCCGTATTTCTTCACTCCGTAATACTTGCCAAGACTATGGCAGATTTCAAACCAGAGATGGTTGCAGGTCACAGCTTAGGAGAAATATCTGCTTTGGTCGCCAACAATACACTCACCTTCGAAGATGGACTTAGACTCGTATCCTTGCGCGCAGAAGCTATGCAAAAAGCGTGCGTTACCAATCCAAGTACTATGGCAGCTATCATAGGACTAGAAGATACGGTAGTAGAAGAAGTATGTGAAAGCATAGATGAAGTTGTGGTACCTGCAAACTACAATTGTCCCGGCCAGCTGGTCATATCTGGCAGCAATACCGGAATTGATATGGCATGCACTATACTCACCGAAAAAGGAGCTCGCCGAGCTCTTAAACTACCCGTAGGCGGAGCCTTTCACTCACCACTGATGGAACCTGCAAGAGAGGAACTTGCCAAGGCAATACAGGAAACGACCTTCAGTACACCCGTATGCCCGGTATACCAAAATGTGAGTACACAAGGAGAAACATCCCCAGCGGTTATTAAAGCAAATCTTATAGCTCAACTTACCAACTCTGTAAAATGGACGCAGTCTGTTCAAAACATGATCGCAGACGGCGCAACCTCTTTCACTGAAGTGGGTCCAGGAAAGGCTCTCCAAGGTATGCTAGCCAAAATAGACAGATCCGTAGAGCGAGCAGGCATTAGCTAGTAGGTATCTGGCCCTTGCTCTGATTCTTTCTGTTGACAATTAGCCGCACCACTGAAGAAGGCTTGCCATAAATGTAGAGAAATCCCCATTGTATAGGTAAGACGATGCCAGACTCCCGTATACCCTTTTGTATGATTTATTTTTAAGACCAAAAAATACGCGATCTATTCTACTCAACACACAAAATAATAACACAAAACAAGTACGACGAGTCTACCCTCAGAAATATCATTTTAATCTTCCAATTTGGCTAACCAATAAATGAAATTCATCGATTGAATACTGCTACACATTCCCCGCGTAATTAAGCATAATATAAAAGAATAAAATCCATCTAGTAACCACATACTTTCTTTGTAATAATTGCAAATAGAGAAAGCGACAAACACTTATAGTTTCTTTTACTATAAGTTTCCATATATTCGCAATTATCAATTAATTAATTTATGATTAAACATCTCTTCTCATTGGTTCTGGTAGCCAGTATTTGTAGCCTATCGGTTGCGCAAACTACCATTTCAGGAACCGTAAAAGACAGCCTAAACCAACCTATTTTTGGGGCTGCCGTAATTGTAAAAGGAACAAAAAACGGTAAAATTACTGACCAAAAAGGTGCATTCTCGCTACAAGTAACAGATGCATCAAGCGCAGTCTTGAACGTAACTTACTCTGGTTTCAAAGACAAACAAGTAGCAGTTCTTGGTAGAAAAAACATCACCATCCAACTGAGTGAAAATTCCGTAGGTATAGGAGAAGTTATGGTAGTTGGGTATGGAACCGCCACCAAAAAAGAATTTACCGGGGCTAGTACTCAGGTTGACGGTCAAGATTTAGAAAAACTAAACATCCCTAGAGTAGATCAAGCGCTGCAAGGAAAAGTAGCCGGTGTTGCAATCAACACTAATTCCGGATCGCCCGGAGGTGGAGCAAGCATACGTATACGAGGTCTTTCTACTTTTGGAGATAACGACCCACTCATTTTAGTAGATGGAGTAGTCTATGATTCAGACGGATTAAACGCCTTAAACCCAAATGACATAGAAAGCATAAACGTACTAAAAGACGCCACGGCGGGCATCTATGGTGTACGTGCCGCGAATGGGGTAATACTAATAACTACCAAACAAGGACGTTCGAATACAAAACCGAAAATAGAATACAGTACCTACTTTGGAACACAGCAATCATCAAAAAGACTCGGCTTACTAAATGCTAACGAGTATGCTGTAATCAAAAACGAAACATTTGCCAATGGAGGAGATCCCCTACCTTTTGCTAACACTCAATTAGGAGAAGGAACAGATTGGCAAGATGCTGTCTTCCAAAATGCTAACATGACTAGCCACAACGTAACGATAAGTGGTGGTAGTGAAAAAACAACTTACTCCATAGGTGGTAGCTATTTTACACAAGACGGTATTGTAGGTGGCGATAAAGCTAACTTTACTCGTCTGAATGCGCGTGTAAACCTTAACACTGAAATGAGCGATAGACTCAGATTAAGCAGTGTATTCCTTTATACCAATGAAGAACGTGACGCTCTTCCTGAAAACGGAATAGGATCTGTTTTATACAATACAATCAATGCTTTCCCAACAGATCCAGTACAAGAAGCAAATGGAACGTACTCATACTTGGAAGAAGTAAGTGATATTATCAATCCAATAGCACAAATGAAAAACACCTACAACACGAGCTATGTAGACAAGTTTGTAGGTAAAGAAGAACTTGCTTTTGATATTACAGATAACCTTACATTCACCAATAGATTTAACTACAACTTTGCACTGGTAGATCAAAAAACATTCTCACCACTAACATGGTATGGCCCAGGCAAAGCTCAAAATAGTGCATTAAATGCAGATTTAGACCCTACACAAGTAGAAATAGCCCCAGGTACGTTAATAGACCGTGGTGCGAGTGTATATGAAGCTCGTGCTACATACGCTGACCTCAACTTTGAAAGTTTTGTAAACCACGAGTACAACTTCAGAAACATTCACAACCTGAAGACCACTGCAGGTATATCTATATTTAGTAGAAATGGGCAAGGACTGGGCGGTACCGCTTATAACATCCCAAATAATAGCATAGAATACGCTGATATCTCTGCTAACTTAGCACCGGGCGGATTCCTAAATAATACCAGTTCATTTCAGTTCCAAGAAAGACTACTATCTACATTCGTAAGAGCTCAATACCGTTATGGTACAAAATACAACGGGTCACTTATTGTGCGTAGAGATGGATCAAGTAAGTTCGGCCCAAATAGTAGATATGGAATTTTCCCAACTGTATCTGGAAGTTGGATGTTATCCGAAGAAGATTTCTTCAAGTGGGAAAAATTAAGCTATTTAAAACTACGTATGAGTTTTGGAGTGAGTGGGAATGATCAAATTCCTAACTTTGCTTATCGTGGTTTGCTAGACGGAGAAGGCGATTATGTATTTGATGATATCATCATAAAAGGAACTGCAATAGGCAGAGCAGCAAACCCAGATTTGAAATGGGAGACGACTCGTCAATTCAATGTAGGTACAG
>CAJXIQ010000143.1 GCA_913054375.1 uncultured Bacteroidota bacterium | reverse complement strand
CATAATAATTGGTTTATAAGTAAAAACTATACCTTTGCAGACTTTTTGAGATGAAGTTGTCCGACTTTGATATTGATTTTATAAAATTCAAAAACGAGAAAGACATCGTTCGTTTCAAGATAGATGATACGTTCTTTCTACTAAAAGAAAATAGCCTATATAGCCACGGGGATATAGGCATTAAGATACAATGCGAAAAAAACGATGGAACCATAACGCTTAATTATAAGCTAGATGGCCATATTGCTTCGCAATGTGAACGCTGTTTACTACCTATCAAAATAGATATAGACAGCGACAGAAATGAAGTTTTGAAGCTAACTACAGATGACGTTTTGCTTCAAGAAGAAAACTATCTTAGTGTCAACCATCAAGTGTATTCAGCATATGACTCCATCTACGAGCAAATATGTCTGAGTATACCTACGCGGCTAATATGTGAAAACTCAATTAGTAACAAACAATGCGAAATAGACCATCCAGAAACAACTCAAGAGAACGTTGTAGATGACAGATGGTCAGAACTTAAAAAATTAATAAAATAAATAATGGCACATCCTAAACGTAAGATTTCCAAAACAAGACGAGACAAACGCAGAACCCATTACAAATTAGGTAACAGACAACTCCACAGAGATCCGTCTACAGGTGAAATACACTTGTACCATAGACTTAATCTTGAAACTGGTATGTACAGAGGAGTTCAAGTTATAGAACCTAATAGCGCTGACTAACTGCTTATGAGAATTGGCATTGATGCCATGGGGGGAGATTTCGCCCCAAAAGAATGTATAAAAGCAGTACTAACCGAGGCCAATACAAAAGATTGCGATATGCAGTTTTTTGTTTTCGGTGAGCAAAGTGCACTGGCAGAATATGCCAATGACTTGCAGCACCCAAAAATCACAGTACTATTTACTGGAGAAAGCATTGGTATGGGTGAACATGCTACAAAAGCGGTTGCCTCTAAAAAAGAATCAAGCATCAATGTAGGCATGAGTTTTCTTGCTGAAGATAAAATAGATGCGTTTTTAGGAGCAGGCAATACCGGAGCCATGATGGTATCTGCATTGTATCAAGTAAAAACTATCTCAGGGATAGAACGACCTGCACTTTCATCTGTACTGCCTCAACAGAGCGGTACAACTGGAGTGCTTTTAGATGTAGGAGCAAACAGCGACTTAAAGCCAGAAACCTTAGCTAAATTTGCTACCCTTGGTAGCGAATATGCAAAAGCAGTATATGGCATTAAAAACCCTCGTGTAGGTCTGGTGAATATAGGAGAAGAAGAAGAAAAAGGAAACATCCTTACCAAGAGCGCATTCCCTCTCCTCAAAAATCAAACAGGTATAAATTTTATTGGTAATGTAGAAGGCAGGCACCTTTTTAATGATTTGGTAGACGTGGCGGTATGCGACGGCTTTACCGGAAATGTCATTGTAAAAACGTGTGAAGGCTTCTTCTATAACTTACTCAAACGAGGCGTAGAAGACGATTTTTTAACGAAATTCAACTTTGAACACTATGGGGGCACACCCATACTTGGCATCAAAAAACCGGTAATTGTCGGTCATGGTATTACCAAGGCAAAAACATTCCGTAACATGATAAAACTCGCAAAAAACGTGGTAGACTCGGAATTAATTTCTAAGATTGAACAATCGTTTTCAGAAACAACGAGTAGCTAAGTAAATAAAATCAATCAATAACAACCACATGAGAGCAGCTATTACAGCAGTTGGAGGTTATGTGCCTGACAAGGTACTATCCAATAAAGACCTAGAAAAATTAGTAGACACCTCTGATGAGTGGATACAAAGTAGAACAGGGATTAAAGAACGTCGAGTAATGGCAGAAGGCACTGCGACAAGCGATATCTGCGTGCAAGCTGTAAATCAGATACTTGAAAAAAGAGGTATATCAGCAACGGAAATAGACTTAGTCATCGTAGCCACCGTTACTCCAGATCACGTATTCCCTGCCACAGCAAACATTGTTTCAGATAAAATAGGAGCTACAAATGCTTGGGGGTTTGACCTGAGTGCAGCGTGTTCTGGTTTCTTGTATGCATTAGATACCGGCGCCAAATTCATAGAGTCCGGTAAGCACAAAAAAGTTTTAGTATGCGGTGCTGATAAGATGTCTGCAATCGTAAACTACGAAGACAGAAATACGTGTGTGATTTTTGGTGACGGTGGTGGAGCGGTCTTATTAGAACCATGCGATGATGAAAACGGAATTATAGATAGTATTTTAAAAAGTGATGGTTCTGGCAGAGCATTTTTGCATCAAAAAGCCGGAGGCTCCATGCATCCACCTACTCATGAAACTATCGATGCGCGAGAACACTATGTACATCAAGAAGGTAAAACAGTGTTCAAGTTTGCCGTGACCAACATGGCAGAGGTAAGCCGTGATATAATGGATAAGAATAACCTTACAGGAGATGATGTTGACTACCTGTGCGCACACCAAGCAAACCTTAGAATAATAGATGCTACTGCGCGTAGAATGGAGCTTGACGATGAAAAAGTACTCATCAATATAGAGCGATATGGCAATACCACAGCCGGTACAATCCCGCTCTTGTTCTGGGATTTTGAAAAAAAATTTAAAAAAGGGGATAATATAGTTCTTGCCGCTTTTGGAGGAGGATTTACCTGGGGCTCAGTATATCTAAAGTGGGCATACAATTCATAGAATTTTAACTTATTATACTATTTTCGTTAACAGATAATCATTAGATATGGACTTAAAAGAAATTCAAACACTCATCAAATTCATCTCCTCGTCTAAGGTGGATGAAGTTGCGATAGAGAAAAAAGATTTTAAAATAAAAATAAGAAGAAATATTCCTTCAGGTACTAAGCTGGTGGCTGCACCTGCACAGGTTGCCCAACTCCCAGTAGCGCTAGACGCTCCTGCTGCTGCAGTTGCCCCAGTTATAGAGGCTAAAACGGAAGCAGCAGCTCCAGTAGCAGCAACAGACACCGGTGCCGAAGAAATAAAGTCGCCGATGATTGGTACATTCTACAGAAAATCATCTCCAGACAAACCGAACTTTGTTGAGGTAGGGGATATGGTAGAGAAGGGCCAGGTAATCTGCATTATTGAAGCGATGAAGCTTTTCAATGAAATAGAATCAGAGGTCAGTGGCAAAATCGTAAAAGTATTGGTAGATGATTCTCAACCAGTAGAATACGATCAGCCCCTATTCTTAGTAGAACCTAGCTAAACTCCTATGTTTAAAAAAATATTAATCGCGAACAGAGGTGAAATTGCCCTGCGTATCATACGTACGTGCAAGGAAATGGGTATAGCTACCGTCGCTGTTTATTCTACTGCAGATAAAGAGTCCCTGCACGTAAAATTTGCCGATGAGGCTGTATGTATAGGCCCAGCACCTAGCCCAAAATCTTACCTCAGCATGCCTAATATTATCGCTGCTGCAGAAATAACCAATGCTGATGCAATACACCCGGGATATGGTTTCCTATCTGAAAACGCTCAGTTTTCAGAAATGTGCAGAGACCATGGAATCAAATTCATAGGTGCCAGCCCAGAGATGATAGAAGGCATGGGTGACAAGTCAAATGCCAAAGCAAGCATGATTGCAGCTGGGGTGCCTTGTGTACCTGGCTCTGACGGATTGCTTAAAGACCTAAAAGATGCGAAACGTGTAGCCAAAGAAGTGGGTTACCCTGTGATGCTAAAAGCTACTGCTGGTGGCGGTGGTAGAGGAATGAGACTCATCTGGAAAGATGAAGAGTTTGAAGATAATTGGAACAGCGCTCGTACAGAATCTAAGGCTGCATTTGGCAATGATGCCATGTACCTTGAGAAATTCGTAGAAGAGCCCCGACATATAGAAATACAAATAGCAGGAGACCAGTACGGCAAAGTATGCCACCTATCTGAAAGAGACTGCTCAATACAACGAAGACACCAGAAACTACTTGAAGAAGCTCCATCTCCATTTGCAGATGATGACCTAAGAGCCAGAATGGGCGAAGCAGCTATCAAAGCGGGTGAGGCAATAGGGTACGAAGGTGTTGGAACCGTAGAATTCCTGGTAGACAAGCACAAGCAGTTCTACTTCATGGAAATGAATGTACGGATTCAGGTAGAGCACCCGGTTACCGAAGAGATAATTAACTTTGATTTGATCAAAGAACAAATCAAACTAGCAGCAGGTCATCCATTAAGTGGTCAGAATCATTTGCCACAAAAACACTCCATTGAGTGTAGAATAAACGCTGAAGATCCGTTTAATGACTACCGCCCTAGTCCGGGATTAATTACTGTATTACATAAGCCAGGAGGACACGGTGTACGTGTAGATTCTCACATATATGCAGGATACATTATACCGCCACATTATGATTCTATGATCGCTAAGCTGATTGTTTCAGCTCAAACAAGGGAAGAGTGTATTCTCAAGATGGAAAGAGCTCTCTCAGAGTTTACCATAGAAGGAATAAAAACAACAATACCACTACATCTCAAGCTTATGAATGATCCTGATTTTAAAGCAGGAAACTTCACAACCAAGTTTATGGAGACCTTTGATATAACTAGATAGTTATTCCGAGATGAAAATATAAAAAGCGGAATGGTGTAACCATTCCGCTTTTTTTTTAAATGCTTCACGCTTAAAAGGCAACGGGATTTCATTGTCTCTAGAACGTTTTAATTGTGATTACAATTATTTTTTTTGCAAA
>CAJXIQ010000142.1 GCA_913054375.1 uncultured Bacteroidota bacterium | reverse complement strand
ACGAGAGACTCTGTTTTCGCTATTTTGGGCTATCTGCAGATGAATTTGATGTGGAATTTCAACATAACAATGAATCAATTAATTCTAAAGTAAATATATACCTATCACTAGGTACTCATATGCAATTTTGTGGGTCAGAAGATGGAATACCTCGAGGTAATATGCAAATCGTAGATATAAATACATTCCAACTGTGGGAAAAGACATTTACCAGAATAATAAGGAACTAAGGCATTCCCTCACGTGCGACTGATATAAAAAAAGAGTACAAGAACAGTCCACTGCAAGCCTAGACACAAGTCTGGGCTTGTTTGTTTATTTTTTCGAGACCGGATTTTTGTTAAAACGCCTCTAGGCTAACCTTCGGCTACTATTTGGCTTTACCCAACTTTGAACTCACTGGTCTCGTGAAATTCTATCCCTGGATTATTGCTCTTCGCCATCTGTAGTAAGTAAGCTGTTTGTGCCAAGTAAACTAGATTCTCGTCCTTATCGAGCACTACATCTTGTGGTTTATACTTAATAAATTCTCTAATTTTAGCCTCGTCTCCAGTCATCCAACACGCTTTGTGGTAGTTTACCGCATCAAATCGTGCCTTGGCATTGTACTCGTGCTCTAATCGATACTGAATTACCTCAAACTGCAGTTCCCCTACAACCCCGATTATCTTGCGATTACCCGGTTGCTGCGTGAATAGTTGTGCCACACCTTCATCGGTAAGCTGATTTAAGCCTTTTTCCAGTTGCTTACTCTTCATAGGGTCCATATTTACCACCTCTCGAAATAGCTCCGGGCTAAAACTCGGTATACCTTTAAATTCTAACTTCTCTCCTTCCGTAAGTCCATCCCCAATTTTAAAGTTTCCTGTATCGTATAAACCAACAACATCTCCGGGATAAGCAAACTGAGTTACCTCTTTGCTATCTGCCAAGAATGTATATGGATTACTGAATCTCATTTTTTTTCCCAACCGCGAGTGAATATAAAATTTATTTCGTTCGAACGTACCTGAACATACTCTCAAGAACGCAATTCTATCCCGATGATTGGGATCCAAATTGGCATGTATCTTAAAAATAAATCCAGTCATTTTAGGCTCCAAAGGCTCTATATCTCTAACGTCGGTAGACCGTGGTCTTGGACTGGGAGCAATCTCCACAAAGGTGTCCAACATCTCTTGTATGCCAAAGTTATTCAATGCTGACCCAAAGAATACAGGAGCCAAAAGGCCTTCTGCATATAGCTCATTATCAAAAGGCTCAAAAACTCCATTGATAAGCTCTACATCCTCGCGCAGTTGAGTGGCATCTGCCTCACCTATGATAGTATCAAGTCGCTCATCGTCTAAATCATCTATATTGATATAATCCGCTGCTTTTTTTGTTTTGTCTGCCTCAAATAGATTGAGCGACTGGTTGTGTAGTAAGAAAACACCTTTGAAACGTGCCCCCATGTTGATGGGCCAGCTCAATGGGCGCGTACTAATTTGCAACTCGTTTTCTAATTCTTCTAATATATCGAAGGGATCCTGTCCTTCGCGATCCATTTTGTTTACAAAAATGATAACCGGAGTATTTCGCATTCTACACACCTGCATAAGCTTGCGTGTTTGGGCTTCTACTCCTTTTGCCACATCAACTACAAGTATTACGCTATCTACGGCTGTAAGCGTACGGTAAGTATCTTCTGCGAAGTCTTTGTGACCCGGAGTGTCTAGTATGTTTATTTTGGTGCCTTTGTATTCAAAACTCATAACAGACGTAGCCACAGATATACCACGCTGCTTTTCTATCTCCATAAAATCTGAGGTAGCCGTTTTTTCTATCTTATTGCTTTTTACAGCACCAGCAGTTTGTATAGCACCCCCAAAAAGAAGCAATTTTTCTGTAAGTGTAGTTTTACCCGCATCTGGGTGAGAGATAATACCAAAGGTCTTACGTTTGGCTATTTCTTGTTTTAGACTCATAAAGCGGTGCAATAATACGGAAATACTACTGTCCTATTCTACGAGATGATGGAATACCCGCGCACAAAAAAGCCCACCTTGATAAATCACGGTGGGCCTGTGTAGTGTCTTCGTTGTATTCCTTATTGGATGTGTGTAGAATTCACAAAGGTGTACTTGTTACCTTCTTTTTTCCAAACAACAGCTACAACAGAAATATTATCTTGGTTCCACTCTGGGTCTACACCGTAGTCCATCGTTTCTAGATCCGTTTGCATACCTGCAGATAGGTCACCTGTGAAAGCAACTCCGTATGTCTCACCATTTACAGATCCTCTCAATACATTATGGTGCTCAACCATACCTGTTTGGCTTGCTTGCTCCTCCAATACTTTGTCTTCAACTACATACGCAGCTACATAGAAATCTCCTTCTTGGTCTGCAAATGGCTTTACAGCTAGATCAACGTTTAAGATACCATCAACGAAAGATGTTTTACCACCTATACCCATTTGTACAGGAGTACTTGCAAATTCCATTGCTCCATCAACTATATTGGTTTTGGTTGTAGCAGGAAAAATTCCACCACTTTCTGAACGCTCAGTCAAATCGGAACCATTTAAGGCGAAATTCGGGTAACCCGAACCTCCAAAATCTGAAAAGAAAGCTACTGCTGTTGAGTTTGTCATTTTACTTGTGGTACTACCATAAACACCAAGACCTATAGCTGTGCCTTCACTTTCTATCTCTTCATTTATTTCTTTGCTCAAATCCCATCCCCATGCTCCACAAGGTGGACACCATGTAGCTGTAAGTTTGGTGTAAAGAGCCACATTGGCCTCTGCTACTGTTATAGAAGAACTTGAAGCTCCACCAGTTTTTGGAGAAGTAGCTGCATCGTCTTTACATCCCATAAAGAAAACAGTCGCTAAAACTAGAGTAGATAATAATAATTTTTTCATTGTATTTTTAGTGTTAAATTTTTTCTATTTTCAAAGATATTACTTTTTAGTGACAATGATAGTTTTGAAAGAAAAATTTATCGCATCGTAATAAGGTCATCATAGGTTCCTGTATCTTTGCCGTTATGATAAAAAAAGCATGTTACCTCCTAACCATACTAGCACTGAGCTCTTGTGGAATTTTTGGCCCCACCAATGGCAAGACTTCTAAACTGTTTGTGGATAGCACCAAAAAAGACTGCCTACAAGTAAAGTATACTGAAAAAGAAACAGAATGGTCTTCTCTCTGCCAGCCAATAAATGGGTTTGACTATGAGGCGGGATACACTTACGCACTGGAGGTTGTCAAAATAAAAATAGCTAAAAGTGAAAAAACGGAAACGAGTGGCGAGTACCGCTATACCCTTTCCCGAGTAATTCAAAAAACTCCAAACTTAACTGAGAATGGAATCTATGCCTACATACAAACCAACTACGGAGATATTGTAGGTAAGCTAGAAATGGATAAAGCCCCGCTCACTACTGCAAATTTCGTTGGTCTAGCAGAAGGATCATTGACCAACAGCTTTAGAGCACAAGGAGTACCCTACTACGATAGTCTTATTTTTCACAGAATAATACCAAATTTCATGATACAAGGCGGAGACCCTACAGGAACCGGCTCTGGCGGACCAGGCTACAAGTTCAAGAATGAAATACATCCATCCTTAAAACACAATAAACCAGGAGTATTTAGCATGGCAAATAGTGGCCCCAATACGAATGGAAGTCAATTTTTCATTACACACAAAGCTACTCCATGGCTAGACGGCGGATACAATATATTTGGACAGGTCGTTCTTGGCCAAAAGTATATAACCCTCATGGGCAGTTTACCTCGTAGTAGAGGCGACAGACCCAATGAGCCTGTGGTGATGTCCAAAGTAACCATTATACGTATAGGTGACGCAGCCAAAGCATTTGATGCCAATGATACTTTTCAACGACTAAAATAGTGAATCCGATACAGCACATAGATTTCAAGTTTAAAGGAAGTGCGGGAAAACTAATTACCGCAGATCTCTCCTACTCTACTTACCCAGAGAGTGTTCCTATTGTGGTATTTGCCCATGGTTTTAAGGGTTTTAAAGATTGGGGAGCGTGGCCGCTTGCTGCTGAAATATTTGCTTCTAAACGTCTTCCATTTTTTAAATTTAATTTCTCACACAACGGTACTACACCCAATCACTTACAAGAGTTTAAAGACTTAGAAGGCTTTGGAAACAATAATTTTAAGATAGAGTATGATGACGTTGGTTGTGTGCTGGATTTTATCGACAAAAAAGCAGAAACCTTTCCTTTTGTATGGAACGGAGAAGTACATCTAATAGGTCACAGCCGTGGAGGTGCTATTGCCTTACTCAGTGCATCGCAAGATGAGCGGATAAGTAAATGTGCCACGTGGGCAAGTGTAAGCGACCTAGAGCGGTACTTGGAGATGAAGGACTTCACCGAATGGAAAAAAGATGGCGTACATACCATTGTAAACGGACGGACAAACCAGGAAATGCCTATCTACTTTCAGTTTATAGAAGCTTTTGCAGAGAATGCCGAACTGCTTAGATTGGGGAAACATTTAGAAAATTTTGAACGACCCCTACTCATTATACATGGCGAAGAAGATAACGTAGTGCCCATAGCAGATGCACATACCATCTACAACGAGGTGCCCCATGCTATTCTAGTAGAGATAGAAAAGGCTGATCACACCTTCAACACGAAACATCCACTTACTGAGCGTAAAATAACCAAGGCATTTGCAGAAGTCCTAACGGAAACCATTGAGTTTTTTCTACTTTAAATGAAAAAGAAAATAGCCATAGTGGGCGGTGGTGCAGCCGGTTTTTTTACCGCTATAAACCTGGCAGA
>CAJXIQ010000141.1 GCA_913054375.1 uncultured Bacteroidota bacterium | reverse complement strand
TTTCGATAGTCTCATTACTGTCCTGTATTCTATACTTTACATAGTATAACTTTGTGTTTTGTTCTTCGTGATTTACCTCTTCATCACTTAAAGCCGTTTTTCCAACCGGATCCCAGTTGATCATTCTGGTACCATGGTAAATATATCCACGCTTGTGTAAGTCGATGAACGAGTCTATTACAGCCTCAGAAAGATCGGGCTCCATCGTGAAGCGAGTTCTGTCCCAATCGCAGCTACATCCTAGCTTCTTAAGTTGTTCGAGTATGATGCCTCCATACTTATCTTTCCAATCAAATGCGTGACTCAAGAATTCCTCACGTCCAATGTCATCCTTACGTATACCTTGCTCTTTTAATAGGTTTACTACCTTGGTTTCTGTAGCAATAGATGCATGATCGGTACCGGGTACCCAGCAAGCATTGTACCCAAGCATGCGAGCTCTGCGAACCAATATGTCTTGAATGCTATTGTTTAGCATGTGACCCATGTGAAGAATGCCTGTTACGTTTGGCGGCGGTATCACTACGGTGTAGCTTGGTCTGTGATCAGGAACAGAAGAGAAGAGCTTATTCTCCATCCACTCATCGTACCATTTTTGCTCAAGACCTTCTGGATTGTATTTGGTTGAAATTGCCATTGCTGAGATATTGTATTGTTCTTATTGTGTAACCGGGTGCAAATAAAAAAGCCCATCGTGGTTTTACCAAGACGGGCTCTCTACTAAATGTTGTATAGTGCTTATCTTTTTTCCTTGATACGTGCACTTTTACCAGAACGACCTCTTAGGTAGAAGATGCGCGCTCTTCTGACCTTACCACGTCTGTTTACGTCTATTTTGTC
This sequence comes from uncultured Bacteroidota bacterium, assembly GCA_913054375.1. Taxonomy (GTDB): domain Bacteria; phylum Bacteroidota; class Bacteroidia; order NS11-12g; family UBA9320; genus UBA9320. The sequence continues at coordinate 4,083 of CAJXIQ010000141.1, read as the reverse complement.
GATGTTAGGAGAGTGTGTAGGGAAAATACGCTCTACACCTATACCACTACTTATTTTTCGAACGGTGAACGTTTCGTCTAGACCTGCATTTCTTCTTTGTAATACAGTTCCTTGGAATACCTGGATTCTCTCCTTTTCACCCTCTTTTATTTTGTAGTGTACAGAAACATTGTCTCCGGCAGCAAAAACTGGAAGATCTGTTCTGATTTGGCTTGCTTCTATATGCTTAACTAAGTCCATTATTTTAAAAGTGACCGCAAAAGTAATAAAAACTATCAAGGGATATAAACATAATATAAAAATATGTTAAGATATTTTTACGAAAATAAATTAGAAGGATATTGGAAATTCGAAATTACCTTTACCTTTGCAGTTCTATAAAAAAACGAGATGTACGCGATAGTAGATATAGCAGGGAAACAATTTAAGGTAGAGAAGGACCAAAAGTTGTACGTTCATAGATTAGCAGAAGATGAAGGCAAGTCGGTGAACTTTGATAATGTAATGCTTGTAGATGATGCAGGTAAGGTGAATGTAGGTACTCCAAGTATAAAAGGAGCTTCAGTAAAAGCTAAAGTACTTAATCACTTGAAAGGAGATAAAGTAATTGTCTTCAAAAAGAAGAGAAGAAAAGGATACAAAGTAAGAAACGGTCACAGACAGTACCTTACTCAAATACAGATAGAAAGCATAAAAGGATAATATAATGGCACACAAAAAAGGAGCAGGTAGTAGTAAAAACGGTAGAGAGTCAGAAAGTAAACGACTCGGCGTTAAAATATTTGGTGGTCAAGAGTGCATCGCTGGTAACATTATCGTTAGACAGAGAGGAACAAAACACCATCCAGGTGCCAACGTGGGCATAGGAAGAGATCACACGTTATTCGCTCTTACCGATGGTAAAGTAGAATTTCAGCGAAAATCTAACAACCGTTCATTCGTGAACATTGTGAACGATTAGTAGCAGTAGACCGCTCAGGTCAAGATGTTGGTTTTTTAAAATCATTGAAAGAAGACTTCCTTATGGGGTCTTCTTTTTTTTGTAATCACTGGCATTCATTTGATGTAAATATGACCCAACGATGAATTTAATTCTCTATTTATTAATATAAAAAAAACTTTTTTTAGTTTTCATACGTCTTATATTTGTATTATAAATAACGAAAATCATTACCGCAGGGTCCCCTGCATTATAGATTAAAGAACTTGGGCGTTCTAGCCCAAGATTTAGAGTTTTCATAGTCAATTGAGAAGGTCGCCCTAGGGTGGCCTTTTCTTATTTTGTGAAATTATGAACGATCCATGAATCTACCTGTAGAAACTCTAATAGATCAAAGAAATATTTTACTGCCCACACGAATCATTGTGCTTCCCCGTGATACAGCAATAGCGTAATCGCCACTCATTCCCATGCTTAAGGTATCAAAGTCGTTTTGAGTGGCATGTGCATCATATAAAGATTTCAATGCATCAAATTCTCCTGCAACTTGTTGTTCGTTTTGGGTATTGGTTGCCATACCCATTAAACCTTTGCATTTTACATTGGTAAGAAGTTTATACTCATTGGTCGTGAGTATAAACGCTAGTTCTGCAGCCGTTAGTCCATATTTACTCTCCTCTTGGGCGATGTGAATTTGAAATAGAAAGGGTATTACTCTATCAGCTTTTGCTGCTTCCTTGTTTATAGCCTTCAGCAGTTTTAAGCTGTCTACAGAGTGTATGAGATGCACAAAAGGAGCAATGAATTTAACTTTATTGGTTTGTAAGTGGCCTATTACGTGCCAATTGATGTCTTTGGGCAGCGCCGTGTACTTCTCTACAAGTTCTTGTACTCGATTTTCACCAAAATGTCGGTGTCCACTGTCATACACGTTTTGAAGTTCTGGCAGACTTCGGTACTTAGAAACCACAACTAATTCTCGGTTTCCTATTTCTGACTGTATTAGTTTGATATTTTCGTGTATCGAATGAGACATATGATAAGAACAAAAGTAATTCTAGTTTGCTTAATTACTTTAAACCTGTTAGTGGGGTGTACATCGGACAAGGGTAAATTGCCTGACGGTATACTTACTAAAAATGAAATGGTACGTGTAACTGCAGATATACAATTACTAGAGTCAGCTCAAAAGCAACTGAATGTAAGTATATTAGAGCGCAACAAGATGAGAGATACTTCGTACCAAATACTATTTAATAAATATGGTATCGACTCATCGTTGTACGATAGTAGCTTGCATGTGTACTCTCGTCACCCACAACTAATGGCAGAAATTATGGAACGAGTAGCCGAACAAATAAACAAAAAGAAGTAGCAGTGTTTTACCCAAAGAATATAAGTGAAAAACTTGGCATGCATCACGTCATTGATGCTGCCTTAGAAAGATGTGATACGGAGGCCGGTAGGCTTCACATGCAACGTGTAAAATGTTCTGGGGATATAGACCTTATACGTCTTTGGCTGGAGCAAGCAGAAGAGGTATGCCAAGTCACATCTAAAGGGGAACTGTCACTAGCTTTAAACATTGACTTTGACTTACACGTAAAAACGGCTCAGATTGAGGGCTTTTTTTATGAAGTAGAAACAATACAACAAATTCAAGACTGTCTCAGAAGTTTGCAACGGATCGTTTTTTTTAGTCAAGGCAGAAAGGAAGATTATCCTCGATTTGCGGCATTATTTAATGGCCTTGATGTAGACTGGAAATTAATAGAGGCGATTGATAAAATAGTTGATATAGACGGAGAAGTGAAGTCCAATGCATCTAGAGGGCTGCAAAAAATAACAGCTGCAATCAAAAAGGCAGAAAAAAGTATTATGCAAAGTTCTAACTCCATATTTACAAAGGCCAAAGAACAAGGATTGCTAGCAGATACTGAGTTAGGTATAAAAAACGGTCGGGTAGTGTTGCCAGTACTTTCTGAGCATAAGCGCAAAGTCTCTGGCGTTTTGATAGACCAGTCTGGAACTGGAAAAGTATCATACATAGAACCTTTAGAGCTAGTTGGGCTTAATAATGAACTGGCTGAGCTTCATATTAAGAAACGGCAAGAAATAATTGCGATACTGCGTACTATTACGGCACAAATAGTATTGAGCATTAGGGATATAAAACGGGGCATGCAAAAAATGGCTGTTTATGATTTTATACGAGCTAAAGCGAGACTTGCCCTTGATTGGCATTGTATACTGCCCAAGATTAAGAATGAAACAGCTGTACTTCAAGCAAAACATCCGCTTCTGCAAGAGCGCTTAAGAAAGGAAGAGAAGGAAATTGTTCCGCTAAATTACATGTTCAACACAGAGCAGCGACTCATTGTAATTTCTGGGCCCAATGCGGGGGGTAAATCTGTTGCCTTAAAGACCATCGGATTACTCCAATATATGCTGCAATCTGGCTTCTTAGTGCCTTGTAGTCAGGAGAGTTCGTTTACACTATTTGAAAACATTTTTGTAGATATGGGTGACAACCAAAGTATTGAGTCTGATCTGAGTACCTATTCTAGTCACCTCAAAGCGGCAAAACATATCATAAACTTCTGTAATGAACGTACTATGATTCTCATGGATGAGATAGGCACAGGCACAGATCCTATGTTTGGAGGACCAATGGCAGAAGCAATATTGGAGGAAATACACCGTAAGAATGCATATGGAGTTATCACAACTCATTTTAGTAATATAAAGACAAAGGCCGATAAGTTGGTCGGTGTGTCAAATGCTGCTATGCTATTTGACTTAGATATTCTTATTCCGCTCTATAAGTTGCAAATAGGACAACCTGGAAGCTCATTTGTATATGAGGTTGCGAGTAATATAGGGCTCAATAAAAAGCTAATAAAACGTGCAAAGCAGCTCACCAATACAAAGCAATACGATCTAGATGCATTATTAGCGGAGGTACAGTCACAACAAGAGAAGCTGCGCGCAGAGCAACAAGAGATCAACCAACGGTCCGAAGAAGCTGCCTTAATGGAGTCTGAGTATAGGAAACTAAAAGGAGAACTAGATCAACAACGAAAAGCAATACTGGAACAAGCTGAGGAAAAGGCTCAATTGCTTATTCAAAGTGCCAATAAAGA
>CAJXIQ010000140.1 GCA_913054375.1 uncultured Bacteroidota bacterium | reverse complement strand
TGAATAAAGGTGATCAGAATATTGAGCTCAAGAGAATATTGAAAATCAAAGAGAGGTATTTCGATCTTGATTCGATACAGGAGCGGGAGGAGCATCAGTTGGCACATGTGGCTATTTTCAAATTGGATCTGGCGAATTTATGCTCACAATTTGGGTTCAGATATTCTCAAAAAGTTGGATTGATATTGCTCTAAAAGTTTGCCATTAAACGAAATTGGCTTTAATTTGCAGTTAGAATTAAAAAAAACCAATTAACTCAATCAAGTTGACAAAACATTAAAAGTATGAAAAACATAAAATTCGTATTAGTAATCCTTTCATTAGTTTGTTTTACCGCCTCTCAGGCTCAAAACAGCTATTTCACCAAATTTAGACCAGCTAAACAATGGTCAGCAGGTTTACAAATAAGCCCAACATCCATGAATGGTGATGCAGATGACTTATCCTTTGGGTTCGCTGGAGGTGCGCATGTAAAGTACTCCGTCTCTAGTAGTTTCGGTTTAAAAATAAGTGGAAACTTGGGTCAACTGAAAGGTGGACGTGCTGACCTTAGTGTCGGTAGTAACGGGAATCCAATGGTCAACGTAGGAAATCTAGGTAATCAAGCAAATACAGAAGGAGATTCGTATGAGATGACAAACAACTTCAAGGACGTAGACCTAACAGCTGTTTATACCCTGGGTAACATATCATTCTTAAGACCATTAAGAGATGTTCAAATGTTCATGTTTTTTGGGGTAGGTGCCGTGTGGAGTGAAGCGGAAGGATCTTTCACTAATTCTGCAGATGCAAAAGATTACTTCGATGTATATGGAGCAGATTATTTTGAAGGTGGAGTAGAAGATGCTAACGGTGACCCAACTTTGGTTTTAGCAGATGTTGAGAATGTAATTACGAAGTATAAAGGCCGCAACCTTACTCTACCATTTGGTATAGGTTTCAAAAGAACATTTGGAACTTGGTTAGATTTAGGATTAGAGTACAAAATGCGTTGGACACGTTCTGATCAATTGGATGCCTTTTCTTTCCCTGACCAGAGAAACAGATCAATGGACGTATACTCCACACTAGGACTTCAAGCTTCTGTAAAATTAGGTAAAAAAGGCGAAGAAGAACACTACGACTGGTTGAACCCAATCGAGACTATATATGCGGACTTAGATTCATTGAAAATCAGAGTAGATGCATTGAGCCAAGACGAAGACAACGATGGTGTAAGTGACTTTTTTGATACTGAAGCAGACACTGAAGCTGGAGCAAATGTATATGGTGACGGTTCTGTTGTAGATTCTGACGGTGACGGTATCCCAGATCACAAAGACGTGGAACGTTTCTCCGTTATTGATTCAAATGTGACATATGATGAAAACGGTAAAGCTGTAGATACAGATGGTGACGGTGTGCCGAATGGCTTAGATGTCGATGACAACACGGTAGCTGGCGCTCTAGTAGACGTAAACGGCAAAGAAATTGAACTTAACAACAACGCTTGTTGTGATTGTGATAATGTAACGCTTCCATCTATAATCTTTGACAACAATAGTTCTAAAATATCTCCTTCGTCCTTTGGCATTCTTTATGCAATAGCCGAGAAGATGAAAGGATGTCCTGGTCTTACTGTTGCAGCAACAGGTTACACCAGAAGCAAATCTGGTGAGCAGCTTGCATGGAAACGTTCCAACGCAATCGTAGATCACTTAGAAGTTAACTATGGCATTGAGAGAAGTAGAGTAACGACTGGTTTTGAGGCTGGATCTGGTGTTGAGTATAGCACAAGAAGAATAGATCTTAACCAAGCTAAATAACAACTCGTTTAGCAATTCAAAATATTTAAAGGCCCCGAGTAATCGGGGCCTTTTTATTTTTGTATTTTTGTCTCTCGATATGAGAAAAATATTTTCAATACTAATTTTAATCGCTGGCGCATCTACGCATTTAATAGCACAACATGTAAATGATATTTCGCTCGTCATTGCACCTCTTAAGTTGGAGGAGCAATCCAGTTATCAGTTGCTGTATCGGAGAGAATTAAAAGAGGATGACTGGAAATTGCGAGCAGGATTAAGGCTTTTGATAGATACAGATAAAGTAACGCGAACAGATACGATATTTAGTAATTCAGGAACCGTACAGTATGACTTATCGATAGATTTGCAGAGAGACCTCAAAGTAGAAGGGCTGGAGCTGATAAAATGTTACGTGGCATTAGATGGGTATTGGAATTCTGATTTAAGGCAGTCCAACAGTAGTGACTACTATGGTTATTTCTGGAACCTTGGAGTGAGGCCAACTTTTGGAGTTTCTTATGAGCCTTTAAAAAACATAAGACTTTCATTTGAGTCGAGGGCCAACTTTAATATTAACCTTCAAGACTATAATGCTAAAGGCAATAACGCAGAGAAGCGTTTTACCTTTAGCCCTTTAGATCATCTAGCCTTGGGGTTAGGATATTTGTTTTAACAACGCTGAGCTAGAAGCTCTTCGTAAGGGTTGCAAAGCTTTCTGCTTGCAATGCTGCTCCACCTATCAGACCACCGTCAATATCTGGGCAGTTAAATAGTTCAACAGCATTAGAGGGTTTTACACTACCCCCGTACAATATAGACACACTGTTTGCAGTTATCGCGTTGTATTGGCTCGCAATTGTTTTGCGAATAAAAGCATGTACCTCTTGTGCCTGCTCGGGAGATGCTGTCTCTCCAGTGCCAATTGCCCATACGGGTTCATAAGCGATAATACAGTTCAATAGCTCAATCTCATTTAACTGAAATAAACCCTCTGTCAGCTGCTTCTCAATAATTTCAAAATGCTGCCCATCTTTACGTTCGGTTAGTGTTTCACCACAACAGTAAATTGGTCTCAATCCATTTTCTATAACGTGGTTTACCTTGAAGCTGATAGCTAAGCTGTCTTCTTTAAAATACTCTCTGCGTTCACTGTGGCCAAGTATTACATACTCTACACCCACGCTCTTGAGCATCTTTACAGAAACTTCTCCAGTATAAGCACCAGACGTTTGATTGTGGCAGTTTTGTGCTGCTAATCCAATATTAGTATGACTTAGCATACGTTTTGCACTACTCAGGTGAATATAGGGAGGTGCTACGATGGTTACAACGTCTTTGCCTCTTTCTTGATCTAGAATGTTTGTTAAAAGTTCTTCGCCTTCAACTAAGTCAAGGTTCATTTTCCAGTTACCTGCTACTATTTTTTGTCTCATTTATTCAGTGGTTTATTTTCCCAATATCTGTGTTCTGTAGAATGTTCAAATACAGAGTTCATTATGTTTTTTTCGGTGATGTCTAGTTCTTTTTTACGTCTTAGCATTACTATACGGGCCGTTTCCATGGCTTTAGGCATGGTGTAGGTGGTAAACCCTGAAGCTCCACCCCACGCGAACGAAGGTATAAAGTTACGTGGGAAACTGGCGCCAAATATATTGGCAGATACACCAATCACTGTTCCTGTGTTGAACATGGTATTGATACCGCATTTACTATGATCTCCCATAATGAGTCCACAAAATTGTAGACCAGAATGAAGGAACCTTTTTTTAGTGTAGTTCCAAAGTTTTACTTGTGCGTAATTGTTTTTTAGGTTAGAGCAATTGGTGTCTGCACCTAAATTACACCATTCTCCAATCACGGAGTTTCCTAAGTAGCCATCATGCCCCTTGTTGCTGTTTGCATAAAATACTGTGTTACTTACTTCGCCACCAACTTTACATGACGGGCCTATAGTGGTATCTCCGTAAATTTTAGCTCCCATCTTAATTACAGAACCATCACACAGGGCTAGAGGGCCTCTTACTAGGGCTCCTTCCATTATCTCCGCATGCTTACCAATGTATATAGGTCCATTTTTAGAGTTGAGTGTGGCGGCTTCTAGGATAGCTCCTTCTTCAATAAAGATATCATCTCCTATTAGCGTATTGGAGTCAGAAGGTCTTGCCGATTGTCTGCCAGATGTGATAAGTGCATAATCAGCAATTATTTCAGCACCATTGAGATGAAAAATATCATATGCAAAGTTAATTTGAGTAACATTTTCTATTGCGGCACGCCTGCTTTTGTGATCATTTAATGTAGCGTAGGTCGTTAAAGATTCGTTTGTCCTCAAGGCAATGAGGCTCTCGCCGTGCCAAATCGATTGATTTATAGCAAGTTGTTCTATGCTAGCACGTAGCTCATCCGTTGCCAGCACTCTTCCGTTTATATAAAAATTGTCGGTTGTAAATGTAGACGGATATTTGGGCGATAGATATTCTTCTGTGATGAAGGAAACCTCGCCTTTTGTCCTATTCTCCCATTTTTGTGCCAGGGTGAGAATACCCACACGTAAGTCCCCACACGGGCGAGTGTAGGTTAGTGGAAGCAGATCGCTTCTCTTCTCATCATCAAATAAAAGTATATTCATAAAAAAAGGCTCTCCAAATATAGAGAGCCTTGTGTATTTTGAAAGGTTAAATCCTTATTTCTTTTTTGCGTAACGCTTATTGAATTTGTCAATTCTACCTGCGGTGTCTACAAAGTTCATCTTACCAGTATAAAACGGGTGAGATGCACTTGAGATCTCAAGTTTGTAAACGGGATAGTCATTACCATCTTCGTAGGTGATCGTTTCTTTGGTAGCTACACAAGATTTGGTTAAAAACTGGAATCCGTTAGACATGTCTTTGAATACAACTAATCGGTAGTTTTCTGGATGTATATCGTTCTTCATTATTGTAAAAATTCGTTCTGTTAATGTATATTCTGATCGTCTTAGTTAAAACTAATTGTATCTTTTCCTTTTATAATAACTTTTTTAGCAACTTTTATGCTAGCAATAATTGGTAGGTACTTCTTTAAAGCAAAAATGAGGATTATACAGTAAAGGAGCGATTAATAGAGGAAATACCAAGTTTTTTTACTAGATGGAATATTATCTTTTTAGCAAAAGCTATGGGTGTAACTTTTTTA
>CAJXIQ010000139.1 GCA_913054375.1 uncultured Bacteroidota bacterium | reverse complement strand
CCTCCCATAAACTGAGAATCCAGAACACCTGCCTTTTTAATGGTAAAATATCTTTCGAAAGTGAGGTATACGGCAATTACAAATAGTATTCCTATTGGTATCATTACAATGCCTCCTTTCCATATTAAGCTCAGTACATCTAGTGCACTTCCACCTTCCGATGCAGCAGCTGTTGTATCCGAAACGACGTTTCCGCCTTGTACAAGTTGAAGTAGTATGCTCATATTATTTCTGCTTTACTATTAATTTTAGGTCTAATTTGTTTTCAAGTAGGTTTTTGTATTCGTCAGCAAGTTCTTGATCATGAAACGAAATAATAAATACAGTGGGCTCATTATTACTGTCTAGCGTTATTTCAGTGTTGTCGTATTTGTCTGACAAGCTTGCTGTAAGGGCTGTAGCTTCGTTGTTATTTGCCACTTGAGCATATATACCATAGCTAGGATCTGCAGCTATGTCAATATATAGTGGGGTAGTGGGTGCCTCTAATAAGGATGCTACTTGCTGATCTGCGAATTGACGGTTGCTTTGGTTTTGCTCAAAGTTGAGTAAAGCAAAAACCATCCCGATCAAAAAACAAACTCCTAATGTATTGACAACTGCCAGCCCAGAGAAGCGAGATTTGGTTTTAGTCTGGCGCTTCTTTGCCTGTAGTTTTTCGTTACGCTGCTTTGTTTTTGCTTTGGCAGCCGCTACTTTGGTTACTACTTCTCTTACCATTGGAGGTGCTACAGTAGGTTCTTCAACCTTTGCAGGAGCAAGTACTTCATTTGTGGCGTCTTGATGTGCAATTGGAGCGGGATTAATTGTAAGCTCTAACTTTTTGAGACGTAGTTTTGGTAATCCAAAAGACGCTGTGTCAAAATTGACAGAGTGATAGGGCACAAAAACGAGTTTATCTTCTTGTGTATAGTAGAACGTTCCTATGTCTGAAACCTCCACGTTTCGCTTGCTTTTGAGGATATCCCAAAGCCCGGTAGTGTATTCATTTATCTTCTCTAGACCACATTCGTAGCTACAATTGTGATGTGTGCTAACATAATTAGCGACTAAACCGTCGTTGTTTACTATCTGCTGGTTGAAAGTGACAACCTTTTGCTTTGGTATGGCATACTTGGCCACTTCATTGCGTTCTGCATTCTTTTCATGTAGCAAAAAAGCCCCAAAACCAGGTAGTATAACACAGTTGTGCTTGTAGAGTAAAAATGATATTTCTTTTGCCAAATTCATTTGAATGCAATATTAAGAAATAAGGAGCACATTCATCCTTATTTCTTCTTAAAGTGAGAAGGTAACTCCTGCTAGGATATTAAGTCCCTGAGCACGGTAGTTATTCCATATCTCGTATCGTTTATTTAGGATATTATTTACATGAATAAATCCACTAATATTTTTCTTGTATCGGTATTCTGCACCTACATTTATATCATTGATAGCTGCAAGAGTGCTACGCTTACCCGCAATATCTCTTGCTTGCCGCGAGCTTGTGGCAAAGTAACCTCCGTTTATATAAATTTTATCGGCTAAACGAACGGTTGCAAACAAGGCAGCATCATAGGTGGGTAGGTGCCATACTTCTTTTACGGTATCCGTACTGTAGGAGTAGATATTTCCTCTGAAACCAAGATCTATATTTTGATTGACATTAAACTTTAGCTCACCAGAGAATGTAAATTTATTCATGTCGTCTTCTACTGTAGTGAAGTTAAGCAGATTATTGGTGTCATTGATGAATAGGTACTGATCTGCGATTGTCTCTTGTTGTATCTTGATACCAAACTCCACAAATCGTTTGAAACTACCATTCATACCTGCAAAATATTTAAAAGTGTATGGGTTAGATAGGTTTAGATTATTGCCTAAGAAAAGGTTCTCATAGCTAATGCTTTGAAGTGTGTTTTTCTGTAAATCACCCGTAATACCTATGTATACTCTTAGCTTCTTGGGTACAAGATAAGTTTCTGCTTTTAAGTGTGGAGCGAGTTTAATCTCATTTCTACTGGAGTCTAGCTCACCTATGTAGTTGGCATTAAGCCCTATGTCGAACGTATACTTTTTAAAATTAAATTGGTAGTGTGGTTTAATATCAATAAAAAGTCTTTTGTATTTGGCTGTTTCGGTAAGCTGCGTATACATGGCTCCTACGTCCAGCAATACGCGGTTCTTCCCTACCTTAAACTTACTGAAATTAAGTACTTTGAATGTACTTTCATTCTCGCCTAATTTATCAAATAGATTAAACCCAATGTCAAATGTGTTGCTCATTCGTGACTTGTTCACAGACCATGTGGTTTTGGCGCTTATGTCATTGTATATTTGATTTATGTCACCGAGTTCGAGTGGTGGATTTGCAGTATCTGCCAAATAGCCATAGTAGTGTACCACATTGCGGTTATAGTCAATCTCTGCATACAGGTCATTTCCTTTTTCGCTTAGACCATATGCTTTTATGTGATTTTGGCTAAAGAGTCCTTGCTCGGGGTTATTTGATGCGTTGGCAGCATGGTGTTTAAAGTGAAGGCCGTAGGTATAGTATTTATCTTGTATGTTATTTATACGAGCATCTACATAGGAGGTAAGATAATTACCGCCGCCAATCTCAATGTAATTATCAAAAATATCTTCTGGCTTTTCTAGTTTTATGAAGACGGGATCTATTGGCGTATATACGGATTTCGGCTTGTAAGCTGCATTTGGAAAAACAAAACTATAAGTAGGGGACTTTACTTTTGGCTCCTCTAACGTGGGTTGTATATCTATTTTTACAGATTCTGCTACGTTTGGCTTATACTTTGTGTTAACTGTTACATCTGCTAATGTAGAATCTGTTGCTGTATTTTGAGCTATTGCTGTTGTAGCAAAAAATAGGAGGAACAAGTTAGTTATGTGTTTCAATGGAATGTAATTCATTGTTCAAAAATCAAACGAATTTACGGGTAGTAAAGTACATCAAATTGCTGTAATTTTATTTTATATCAACACCTTTTCCAATAGTTGCGAAGTAGACTGGTTTAGTATATATTTGGGTAAATTAGTTTAGATAATAATAATGTCAAAGAAAGAAAATGATAATAAGTTGAAAGCCCTAAAGATGACAATCGATAAACTCGAGAAATCATATGGCAAAGGCGTAGTAATGAGGATGGACGATGAAAACATTGTGAAGGTAGATTCCATATCTACCGGTTCTCTTGGGTTAGATATAGGTTTAGGAATTGGGGGTTTCCCAAAAGGAAGAGTGGTAGAAATATATGGACCAGAATCATCGGGTAAAACTACGCTTGCAATGCATTGTATTGCAGAGGCTCAGAAAACAGGGGGGATATGTGCGTTTATAGATGCAGAACACGCGTTTGATAAGTTTTACGGAGAAAAAATTGGTATAAATACAAACGAACTACTTATCTCTCAACCAGATGATGGAGAGCAAGCCTTAGAAATAGCAGATAACTTGATTCGTTCGGGTGCTATTGATGTTATTGTAATTGACTCTGTTGCGGCGTTAGTGCCACGTGCCGAGTTAGAGGGAGATATGGGAGATTCTAAAATGGGTCTTCACGCTAGGCTAATGTCTCAAGCATTACGTAAGCTTACAGGTACTATTAACAAAACAGGTTGTATTTGTATATTCATTAACCAACTTCGTGAGAAAATAGGGGTGATGTTTGGCAATCCTGAGACCACTACAGGTGGTAACGCTCTTAAATTTTATGCTTCTGTACGTTTAGATATACGGAGAATTGGGAGTATTAAGGATGGTGTAGACATTATAGGAAACAGAGTGAAAGTAAAGGTTGCTAAGAACAAGGTGGCTCCTCCGTTTCGTGTTGTGGAGTTTGATATTATGTATGGCCAAGGTATCTCAAAAGTAGGAGAGGTGATAGACTTAGGTGTAGAAAATAATGTCATACAAAAAAGTGGTAGTTGGTTTAGCTATGGTGAGACTAGACTTGGGCAAGGTAGAGACTCTGTAAAGCAGATATTACTTGATAATCCTGAAATGATGGATGAAATGGAAGCAAAGATATTTGACATCATAAATGGAGTAGAAACGCCTGAAATAGAGCAAACTGCTGCAGAGTAGGACTTGTTTTCAGTATCAATGAATAAACGGCTCTATTGCATTGGCAATAGAGCCGTTTTTGTTCTATGCCTATTGCTCATAGTGCTTTATTCACTTGTATGGTGATATACGGTGGTGGTCCTAACCTTTGATCGGACTGCTGCTAGATCCCATTCACTTGTTATCTTTTTCCGAGGTAGTTTCCTTTAAATTTACGGTAAGGAGCAGCGATATACATCATTAGTAATCTACTTAATCTGAATGACAAGGTAGAAGTCATAAGGGTAAAGGCAATTACTGAACTGATGTACCAGCTGAGGTTTACATCATCACTGTAAGTAAAGAAGAAAAATCCGATGATAATAAATGATGCAACACTGTAGACATAGCTAAAATACATTGCTCCCCAAAAGAATCCGGGTTCGCTTTCAAACTTTACTTGGCAAGACGGACAGTTGTCATTCATTTCTCTAAACTTCTTTAGATTCGTCCCTTTATGTGTGAAAACATTGCCTTCTCTACACTGTGGGCATTTGCCTTTTACAAAGGCAGCAAAGAATGACATGTTATTGTTTTTTCTTGTAATACCACGCGCCACCTATCACCGCAATGGCAAGGTAAGGAGTTGCAAGCAGGTACAGAATGCCATCATTGAGCCCTCTGCCTTTCGAGTTCTCATCTTTCATTCCACTTTCAACAGAAGCTTTACACATAGGGCATTGCGCTTCTACGGTTAAACCTACGGTCATCACAAGAGTCAGTATAATTATTATCCGTTTCATTGTTTCAAAGATAGTGTTACTTGGGTAGAAAGAAGAAATTCTGAATGTGAGAAGGATTATTTTGTATCGCTTCTAACTTACCGTTTAGCAAAACCATAGTAGTGTATCCTAATTTTTTCAAATAG
>CAJXIQ010000138.1 GCA_913054375.1 uncultured Bacteroidota bacterium | reverse complement strand
GTACCACTTATACCAGCCCAAAGAAGTCTCTCAAAAAGTAGGTCTCCCATTACACTATCCTAGTGGTATTGGTAAGGCAACCCCCAGTTTGTGGCGTTCTAAGTTTGTATGCTCGAGGCTAGAGACTGATAAGATTGATATTTTTCACGGATTGAGCAATGAGATCCCCTTTGGCATACACAAAACCAACATAAAATCGGTTGTAACTATACATGATCTTATCAATAAGCGATATCCAGAAAATTATGGTCCGGTAGACCGAATCATATATAACAAAAAGCTATACTACGCTCAGAAATATGCTGCCAAGATCATAACACCTAGTCAGCAGACAAAGGAAGATATTATTACATTTTATGGCACTACAGCAGATAAAATAGAGGTAGTCCCGCTAAGCCTACAGAAAAAAACATTCACCATTGAGGCGTCAGGTATGGATAGTGAGTACATGTTGTGTGTGAGTGGGTTTACAAAGCGGAAAAACATACCTCAATTAGTAAAGGCCTACACTGCACTAGAGAATTGTAGCACCAAATTAATTATTGCTGGTCACGATGGAGATTCGTTCAAAGAAGTGCAACAACTTGCCAGTACCAACCCAAACATTATTCTAAGGCAAAACGTAGAGGCTAAGGAGCTGAATACTTTGTATCAAAATGCTCTATTCTGCGTCTATCCCTCTGTATTTGAAGGCTTTGGTATTCCTATTTTAGAAGCATTTTCATTTGGAAAGACCGTAGCAACCTCAAACATCAGCAGTATGCCAGAAGTAGGAGGTAATGCAGCTGTATATTTTGACCCCACAGACACAACAAGTATATCTTCGGCACTCGAGAAATTACTTATACCCAAAAATAGAAATGCACTAGAAGAGAGAATCGTAGATCGTTTGGCTGCGTTTGAGACCCAAAAGCTCTTAAATCGATACGAAGAGATATACGAAGAATTGCTTTTGCAATGAAGCACTTGAATAATTTCAATCCAGAATGACCTAACTATGACAAACAAAAAATTAAGATTTTGTTGATTTGCAGATATTATTGTTCAAATGTCATTTCAAGTAGACAAAAACAATACTTCATATTTATTTTTTGGTTTCAAAAAGAGGGTTTCAGCCCTCTTTTTGTGTATCTAGCCCTTTCATTTTAAACTCTATTTATATACAGTCTAAAAAGTTTTTAGAATGTGCATTATTTGTGTTCTGTGTGTTATAATAATATGGGATAAAAGGTATTTTTGCGTCAAAATTGAACTCAACAAAACAGAGTATAGATGCCTAACAAATTCAAACAACAATCGAAATGGTTATTCCTCGTTCTAGGATTATTCTTCGTACAGCAGTCTTTCGCCTACAAAAATGTCTTAACTAGACCCATAGATGGTGTTGAAGGTACAGACGAGCTCATCGAAAAAGGCAGTAAACTTTTTGCTGCTAACTGTGCTTCTTGCCATGCATTGAAGGGGAAAGTAGTAGGTCCTGCCTTAGCTGGAGTTATTGACAAGTACGATGAAGATTATGAATGGCTCAATGCGTGGATAAAAAACAACCAGAAACTAATTAAGTCTGGAGATGCCAGAGCAAACGCCATTTACGATGAGTACAATGGTGCAGCTATGAACCTTTTTGAAAACCTAAGCGATGATGAAGTAACGGCAATACTCATGTGGATAGACAACGATGGTGACGGCCCTACAGAAGGTGGCGGTGGTCCTATACTACCTCAAGAGCCGGAGCCCGTATCAGACTCACTCTTCAACAACATAAATTGGGCTATCGTTATAATGAGTCTATTGGTGTTCGTCATAATCCTCATGATTTTTGGAATACTAGAGCTTGTATCTAACGTCACCGGCAAAGAAATCATCAATTGGAATAACATCAATGCATACATGATGCTTGTATTCCTGGTAGGCTTCTTTGGATTGGTATTATATGAGTACAGCATTCACAAGCAGTTTTTGCTACCTGAGTCTGCCTCTGAACACGGTATAGAACTAGATAAAATGATGCAATGGACATTTGCAGCAACCCTTCCTGTGTTTTTTGTTACACAATTCTTATTATTTTACTTCTCATTCAAATACAGACAAAAGCTCGGCAGAAAAGCATATTTCCTCTCTCACAACAATAACCTGGAGTATGTTTGGACACTCATACCTGCCATAGTACTTGCAGTCTTGGTGTCCGGTGGTTTCAAAATGTGGAATCAAATATTACGCAGCAATGCAGGAGAAGATACCAAGAAAATAGAGGTATTTGCTTATCAATTTGGATGGAATGCAAGATATCCAGGTGCTGATGGTGAACTAGGTACAGCCAATTACAACCTTATTAATGGTATGAACCCTTTGGGCGTAGCCAACAAGGAGCATGCAACTGAGCTTATTACTGAGCTTCAAGAAGACATCGTATCAACACAAGAAGCAATTGATAGGCTGCCCAAAGAGCTTGCTAAACTCAAGTCTACCCTAGGTGGACTTGTAGACGATGAAAGAGATGCTCACCTCAGAAAGATATCAGAATACACCTCAGGGGATAAAGAAGATGATTTGCGATTGACTATTCGTGCAAGAAATACCCAGATTGAGAGACTTAAAGGAGCACTTAAAACTGAAAAAGGAAGTATGTTCACCGGAAAAGGTGACGATGACCAGGTAGTAGGCGAAATTCACCTCGTGAAAGATGAATTGATTACATTCAAATTTAGAGCAAGAGACGTTATACATTCTGCTTATTTACCCTACTTCCGTACACAAATGAACGTAGTGCCCGGTTTGCCCACTGAGTTTACTTTCAGACCGATTAAAAGTACGGAGGAAATGAGACTAATAAAAGGAGATCCAGAATTTGACTATTACCTCGTTTGCAACAAAATTTGTGGTAACGCTCACTTCAATATGAAAATGAAGGTTGTCGTAGAAGATCAAATATCTTTTGATAAATGGATGAACGAACAAGCAGGTTTGTTTGTTAAGAAAGTAGAAACTGAAAACGCGGAAACAGAAAGTACTGTAGAAAGTACTGAAACAGTAGCATTAAATTAATTTATAGAATAAAATTAACAAAATGAGTACAGCAGTAGCACACGCACACACTGACGATCATCACCATCACGAGGAAAGCTTTATTTCAAAGTATGTATTCAGTATGGATCACAAGATGATCTCAAAGCAATTTTTGATTACCGGTATTATAATGGGTTTAATTGGGATGGGAATGTCAATCGCTTTCCGTCTTCAATTGGCATATCCAGATACATCTTTCCCTATACTAGAATGGTTATTTGGCAGCAAATGGGCTCCTGACGGCAAGCTTGATGCGGGATATTATATGGCCTTAGTAACTATGCACGGTACCATAATGGTATTCTACGTACTTACCGCTGGTCTGAGTGGAACTTTTGCCAATCTACTCCTACCTTTACAAATAGGTGCTAGAGACATGGCATCCCCTTTTATGAACATGCTATCCTACTGGTTCTTTCTTTTGAGTAGTATTGTTCTACTTTCTTCATTGTTTGTAGAAACAGGACCTGCTTCAGGTGGATGGACTATCTACCCGCCATTGAGTGCTCTGCCAAAAGCTATGCCAGGTTCGGGAATGGGAATGACATTGTGGCTCTCTGCAATCATCTTATTCATTGCCTCATCGTTACTGGGTGGTATAAACTATATCAGTACGGTACTTAATATGAGAACAAAAGGTATGTCTATGACGAGACTACCCCTTACAGTGTGGGCTTTGTTCCTTACTGCTGTTCTCGGATTGTTATCCTTCCCCGTACTATTAGGAGGAGGTTTATTGCTGTTGTTTGATAGAGGTTTTGGAACAAGTTTCTACTTATCTGACATTTATCTTGGATCTGCTGGTGCATTAGAACACACTGGTGGTAGTCCAGTACTATTCCAACATTTATTCTGGTTCCTTGGTCATCCTGAGGTATATATTATTATCATGCCAGCACTCGGTATTACATCCGAAGTTATTGCAATTAATTCACGTAAACCCATATTTGGTTACACTGCTATGGTTATTTCCTTACTTGGTATTGCATTTTTGTCATTTATTGTTTGGGGACACCATATGTTCATCACCGGTATGAATCCATTACTGGGCGCGGTATTCTTGGTAACAACATTGATTATAGCCGTACCTTCTGCCGTAAAAACGTTCAACTATCTCGCTACACTTTGGAGAGGAAATATCCGATTCACTAATGCTATGATGTTTGCTATCGGACTAGTATCATTCTTCATATCAGGAGGTCTTACGGGTATCTTCTTGGGTAATGCAACACTAGATATACAATTGCATGACACATATTTTGTAGTAGGTCACTTCCATATCGTTATGGGTTGTGCAGCTATCTTTGGTATGCTTGCAGGTATCTATCACTGGTTCCCAAAAATGTTTGGGAGATTAATGAATAAGCCATTGGGTTACATCCATTTCTGGTTGACTTTTGTGTCTGCCTACCTGGTATTCTTCCCTATGCACTTTATTGGTCTTGCAGGTGTTCCACGTAGGTACTACGCATTTACCCTCTTACCGGAATACGGAGTATGGGCAGATGTAAACGTACTTATGACCATGGCTGCCATTCTAGGAGGCCTGGCACAAGTTATATTCATCTACAATTTCTTCTCGAGTATATTCATTGGTAAAAAGGCATCTCAAAATCCATGGGAAGCAAATACACTAGAATGGACTACTCCAGTAGAACATATACATGGAAATTGGCCAGGAAAAATTCCTGAGGTTCACAGATGGGCTTATGACTACAGTAAAAAAGTAGATCCAGAAGATGATAGTAGTGATTATCTTCATGGAAAAGATTGGGTATCCCAAACAGTTCCACTACTTCCAGGAGAAGAGCCATCTTAATCGATAAAAAATAGTTAAAACCTTTCCTTTTTGGAAAGGTTTTTTGTTTTTTGAGACTAAGTAAATCAATCTTCAATTTCTAGTATATTTG
>CAJXIQ010000137.1 GCA_913054375.1 uncultured Bacteroidota bacterium | reverse complement strand
CTCAAATCCAGCTCTTACCTTATTATCGTTAAAAAACAGTACTTGCCTGAAACCCAAGTCTAATATCGCATTTTCATTTAACCTAAAGTGGTCTTCAGCATAGAAGGCCATCTCCTCTGTTCCTTGATAGTTTTCTGAACCAGTTGTTCGAAATACATTTGGCATATCGGGAAAGTCTACAGAACTAAATTCTCGCTTACCTACCTGAAATAGCTTTGTACTGCTCTGTATGCCAAAGCTGAGGTGGTGCTGATTGCGGTAGAGATATTTGGCATTTATTTGTAAGCCGATATCCTGAATACCAGTGACATCTTCCTGGGTAGTGGTAGGTAATTTATTAGAACCAGAGGCTCTTGTCTTGATTGATTCTTGCTGAAGTTTTGTGGATGTACGATAACCGCTATAGTACACGAGGTTCTCTAATGAAAGCGCAGAACTAACCTGCATTGAGTACTTGGCTGAGGCCAGAATATTAGACCATTTTTGCGTAAACCCTGCTAATGTAGCGGCATTACCAAAGGTGTCGGTCTCGGCGAAACCAATAAAATAAAGGTCTCGAGTAGACATAAAGCTAACATCCAGCTTGTTGCTATTCTTTAACGTTTTGCCTAGATTAATTTGTAAATCATAAATGTTTGCATTCAGGGAGTTTTCTCGGCTCTCCACAGGTACCAACAAATCTATCCATGACCTACGAGCAGCTATGGTAAAATACTTGTGATCCTTTTCAATATTGGCAATATAGATTCCGGCATTCAGGGGAGTCATCTCAAACTCACCCGAAAGCCCACTGTACTTTGCGTTCTTTTCACTTTCTAGTTCTATATAGGAGGATGCTCTACCACCGAACTTAGCTGGTGCTATACCTTTATAAACACTTGTATTTTTTATACTTCTATGATGGAAAGTTGATGATATGCCGAAAATATGATTGCTATTGTATATCGGTGTTCCATTGTAGAGTGTGAGGTTCTGATCTGCTTCTCCACCGCGCACAAATAGGTTACTGTATCCCTCACGTCCTTGTTCTATTCCAGGTAACATTTGCAGCTGCCTATTTACATCAGATTCTCCCAAGAAATAAGGCATATTTTGCAAATTTTTGTTTGTATTCTTATACGTAAAATCTGTAAAACCTGCTAAAAACCCTAGGTTATACGTGTTGGTATTTGCCTTGGGAGAGAGAAAAACCAATGTTTTTACATTTGGTTTTATTTTTAATGTCACTGTGTCAAAGTCTGGATGACTAAAAACGATGGGTGTTTCGGTATCAAAAAATGAAAGAGAATACTCCCCAGTGGAATTAGAAAACACAATGTTACGGGTACCCTTTTCTTGAATTCGTACATTATGGATAGCATTTTCTTGCTGATCTACCACTTGTCCAATAGCAACACTCTGAGCTACAGATGTTAAGGAAAACAATAAACCAACTATCAAGAGTAAGGACTTTTGCATGCGCAAATATGCTCAAGTATTTCAGTTTAAGCAAGTAACAATTGAGTAGTGAGATATTGTCAGCAGATTACAGATATATTAAACAAATGAGTCGTTACTTTGCATGGTGAAAAAATATCTTACTCTTTTGTTCGCAATGCTATTTGTCATGTGTAAATCTCCTCAGAAACATGAAACAGCAAAACTCGTGATTTTAATCAGCATAGATCAAATGAAAAGCGAGTACCTCAGTCGTTTTAATCCACAATTAGAAGCTGGTTTTAAATATCTATTAGACTCGGCAATAGTATACACCAACGCCCATCACAACCATGCCACTACTACTACCGCAGCTGGTCATGCCACGCTAGCTACGGGATTTTTTCCCAGTCACAATGGCATCACAGATAATACAGTATATAATAGAGCATTGGGTTACAAACACTACAGCATCGAGGATACGACGGTACGTTTTGTTGGAATAGAAGATTGTGGATTAAACAGGGTAAGTGCTAAACCTTTACTAAAAAATACCCTAGGAGACTACGTCAAAGAATCTGATAATGCATCCATGTCCTATAGTATCGCTCTGAAAGATAGAGCTTCCATTCTCATGGGAGGTAAAACCGCTAATAGAGCATTTTGGTTTGATGCTGCAAGTACACAGATGGTAAGCACAGATTACTATAAAGAAACATACCCTGATTGGGCAAAAAAGTATACTGCTAATGAAGTAATGCATTCAGAAATTTCAAAAGGATGGGTACTGGACCAGTCATTTACCAAAATGGCCTCGATAAGCTCAGATAGTTTTGAGAGAGAAAGAGGAAATTTTAATCCTTGGTTTCCGCACACACTTGCTAGTTTTGACACCATGCGTGTACCCGATAACAAGCGTGGAGCTTTTATGTGGAATTCACCGTATGGCGATGCATTTGTATTAAAATTTGCACACCAACTCATTCAAAATCAGGATCTTGGCACCGATGATCATACAGATATACTAAGTATTGGTCTATCGGCAGCAGATGTTATTGGACACCACTTTGGCCCAAACAGTTATGAGGTTCTAGACTATTACAACAAGATTGATTTTTACTTAGCAGAGTTCATTGAAAAGCTCAATAAGGATGTAGGTAAAGAAAACTACATCCTATTACTTACAGCAGACCATGGAGTAGCTGCTATGCCAGAATATCTAGCAGATCAGGGTATAGATGCTAAACGAATACTAGGCGACCAATTTGATGCAGATATCGCTAGAATAAATGAGAAACTTAAAGATACTTTCATGCTCTCAGATGATGTAATCCTAAAAGCAAACTATAGTGGCGTAGAACCCAATATGAGCATCTTTGAAAGGAATGGGGCTGACTTAAATAGTGTCATAAATATGCTGACCAGTGAGCTCGAAAGATTGGAGTACATTGCAGGTGCTTATAGTTTCTTGGATATCAAAGATTCGTCATGCAATAAGCCTTATATTGCACAGATACGCAATAGTCATAGAGATGAATTTGGCTACTACGTTAAACTTGTTCCCACAGAAAACTACCTTATTGATATGCGAAAAAATGGAACTACTCATGGCACACCATATACCTACGATACACATGTACCTCTAATCGTGAAACTTCCCAGACATAGCGGAAAAATGATTGATACAAAAGCGTATACCGTTGACATTGTTCCTACCGTATTGGATGTACTAGGCATAAAAACCGAGGTACATTTTGATGGCACGAGTCTGGGGCAATCCTACTAAGATTTCACTACTTCATTTGATCATAAAGATCTAATTGCGCGTTGCAAACCTCTCCGTTATCGGTATACATCTTATTGCTAAGTGACCCATCTATTATTCTAGAATTTTGATTGTCAGACCACTGTAACTCCAAGTAGTCTATAGCTTCTTGTTTTATTTTGTTATGGTACAATGGTGTAAGAGCTTCAATGCGTACATCTAAATTTCTAGTCATTAGATCGGCAGAACCAAGGTAAATCTTAGCATCTTCGGTGCCACCAAACCAAAACATACGAGAATGCTCCAGATACCGCCCCACGATGCTCCGCACATCAATATTGGCCGTATGTATCAAACTACAAACACCTCTAACTAGCAAACGTATATTCACACCATAGCTTGCTGCTTGCTGCAGTTTAACTATCATCTTTTCATCAACAAGATTATTTACTTTTAAAAATATGAGGCCTTCACCCCCATTTTGGGCTATGACCATTTGTTCCTCAATAAGCGCATACAAACTAGGTCTAAGGTTGATTGGAGCTACTAATAAGTGATTAAAACGGTAGGGCAAGTAGGGTTTATCAAAAATTTGAAATACGCCGTCTACTTCGTCTGCAATTCTACTGTCTGCCGTAAGTAAGGCTGTATCACCATACAGTAGAGCAGATTTTTCGTGAAAATTACCGGTACTTATGAAGGCAATATTTTTTCGCTCTCCTTTACTATGCCGCTGAATTAACAGCAGTTTGCTGTGCACCTTCAGTCCTTTTAACCCAAATTCGATATGTACATTTTCTTCTTGCAGCTGCTTACTCCATTCTAAGTTTGCCTCCTCGTCAAATCGGGCACGTAATTCTATGACTACATAAACTTGTTTACCATTGCGCGCAGCGTTTTTGAGGGCTTTTATTATTTTGCTCTTTGGCGCAACCCGGTACAATGAAATTTTGATTGCCGTAACCTTGGGATCAATAGCTGCTTCTCGTATAAGATTTATTACATAATCAAACGAGTGATACGGAAATTGCAATAGCTTATCTTCTTCCAACACTTGCTTCAGTAGCGACTTTCCTTCTTGTATATCTCGGTGCACTACATGCTCTAAACGATCATAGCACAGATCATCCTTACCTAAGTTGGGGAAACTCATAAAATCTCTAAAATTATGATACTTACCCCCAGGAATAAGATGGTTTTGGACACTTAATTTTATATTCTTGAGTATATAATCCAAATGTTCTTGAGGCATTTGCTCATCATAAACTAAGCGTACCACTTTTCCTTTTTTACGATTAGTTAAGCTTTTATTAAGTCTCTCATAGTAACTCTCACTGAAGTCATCATCCAAATCTAATTCGGCATCTCGAGTTAACTTAATAATATAGGACTCAATATTTTGTGGCTCAAAAATACTAAGGATATACGGCATATTATACCGAATAACATCATCTAGATAAATAATATCATGCGAACCATTATTGCTTGGCAGAACGACAAAACGAGACATGTAATCGGTAGGCAACTCGATAAGAGCCTGCAATTTTTTTTTATTCTTTTTTTTGGCAGATATATAGAGGTATACTGATTTATCCTTCAGATAAGGAAATTTTTTTATGTTACTTAGGATAATAGGTGTAATCAAAGACTCGACCTCACGCAGAAAGTAGCTTCGTACAAAATTCTGTTCATTCACATTGAGATCCCTCTCATTCTTTATAAATATCCGGTGTTCTTTTAGTTCATCAAAAATCCCTTGATAGGTATTATAAAACCTGCTTTGAAGTTCGAGTACCTTG
>CAJXIQ010000136.1 GCA_913054375.1 uncultured Bacteroidota bacterium | reverse complement strand
TGTCTCCGCCAGTAAGTTCTTTCATGACACCTTCATTCAGCTTCATGCCTTTTGTCGGTTCTTGGCCTACTGCATACCGCAGTCCTTTCAATCCCAGGACTTCCGCGGAGGTGCCTCCCACGGATTGTCGCTTGTCTGTAAGGATCTGTAACGGAGCGACACCGGCATACTCGCCCAATACCAGATTCATAAGTTCAACCATCAAACTCTTGCCATTACTTCCACTGCCTTTGTAAATCGTAAATGTCTGACTTACATTCCACACTTTAAATTCTTACCTTTGCACACTTTATTTGTAATCTAAACACAATGTCGCAAATGGCCAAAGGCAATAAATATCCTCAATACAAGCAACTTGACGTACCAGGTACCGAGAAAGAGGTACTCTCTTATTGGAAAGAGAATAAGGTATTTGAAGAAAGCGTAAGCAATAGAGATGCCAACAATACCTATGTCTTTTATGAAGGACCTCCCTCAGCCAATGGCATGCCCGGTATACACCACGTCATTAGTCGTAGCATTAAAGATGTTTTTTGCCGGTACAAAACGTTGCAAGGTTTCCGTGTGGAGCGAAAAGCAGGATGGGATACGCATGGTCTCCCTGTAGAGTTGCAGGTAGAAAAAGCACTAGGCATCACGAAAGAAGACATTGGCACTAAGATAACAGTAGAAGAATACAATGCAGCTTGCCGCAAAGATGTACTCAAGTATAAAGATAAGTGGGATGAACTTACCGAAAAAATAGGCTACTGGGTAGACCTAGACAATCCGTACGTCACCTACGAGCGTGAGTATATGGAATCTGTTTGGAACCTTCTCAAAAGACTGCATGATAAAGACTTAATCTATAAGGGGCACACCATTCAGCCCTACTCTCCTGCAGCTGGAACAGGCCTTAGCTCACATGAGTTAAACCAACCTGGTACATATAAGAATGTAAAAGATACAACTGTAGTAGCTCAATTCAAACTTGAAACGCCCAGTGCAATCGACTTAGACCAAAAATGGGGAGATGTATTCTGCATAGCATGGACCACCACACCATGGACGCTACCAAGTAACACTGCCTTAGGAATAGGCCCAAAAATAGATTACTCTGTAGTAAAAACATACAACCAATATACCTTCGAAAAGATAACGGTAATACTAGCTACAAAGCTTGTAAATAAGTACTTCTCTTCCAAAAATACTGAGCTAAAACTAGAGAATTATAACCCGGGAGATAAAGCCATCCCTTTTGAAATAATAAAAGAGCTTAAAGGTGCAGATCTAGTAGGCCAGAAATATGAGCAGCTCATGCCTTACCAGCAGCCAGAAGAAGGAAAAGCATTTGAGATAATAGCAGCAAACTTTGTCACGACTGAAGACGGAACAGGTATAGTACACCTTGCCCCAAGTTTTGGTAGCGATGATTATATAGCAGGAAAGCAAAACGGTATAGGATCACTTACCCTTGTAGACAAACAAGGTAAATTTGTGGAGGGTATGGGTGAATTTTCTGGGCTGTACGTAAAGAACTACAAAAATCAGGATGAGTCGGCAGATGGTTACCAAAGCACTGATGTAAAAATAGCGATAAAGCTAAAAACAGATAACAAAGCGTTTAAGGTAGAGAAATACGAACACAGCTACCCACATTGTTGGCGTACAGACAAACCTATACTTTACTACCCTATGGAAAGTTGGTTCATAAAGACCACTGCTGTTAAGGATAGGCTAATTGAGCTCAATAAAACCATAAACTGGAAACCGGCAAGTACAGGAGAAGGAAGATTTGGAAATTGGTTAGAAAACCTGGTAGATTGGAACCTCAGCAGGAGCAGGTATTGGGGAACACCACTACCGATATGGAGGACTGAAGACGGAGAACAAGAAATCTGCATAGGGTCGGTAAAAGAGCTGAAAGAAGAAGTACAAAAATCTGTGGCAGCTGGTATTATGCCTGCCAACATCATAGATGAAGATTTTGACTTGCACCGGCCGTTCATAGATAAGGTGATATTGGTCTCTGCAGACGGTAAACCAATGAGCAGAGAATCAGACCTTATTGACGTATGGTTTGACTCTGGAGCAATGCCATATGCTCAGCTGCACTATCCCTTTGAAAACAAAGAAAAAGTAGAGGATAGAACACACTATCCAGCAGATTTTATTGCAGAAGGAGTAGATCAAACGAGAGGATGGTTCTTTACGCTGCACGCTATATCTGTAATGCTAGAAGATTCTGTTGCTTATAAAACAGTAATGGCCAACGGCTTGGTTCAAGATAAAAACGGCAATAAAATGTCCAAAAGCAAGGGCAATACGATTGATCCGTTTATGGCAGTAGATAAATACGGAGCAGATATTATTCGCTGGTATATGCTCAGCAATGCTTCTCCTTGGGACAACCTAAAATTTGATCTTGGCGGACTTGATGAGACCAAACGTAAGTTTTTTGGTACACTCCATAATTCCTACGGCTTTTATGCTTTGTACGCTAATATCGACAATTTCACCAATGATAAGGAGCAAGTTCCTATGGTTGATCGTTCTGAGCTAGACAGATGGATACTCAGTAAACTAAACTCACTGGCGCAACTGGTAGAAAAGGAAATGGATGACTACGAGCCAACTAGGGCTGCTCGTGCTATACAAAGCTATGTTATAGATGACATGAGTAACTGGTATGTGCGACTAAACCGTCGTCGTTTTTGGAAAGGCGAGATGAGTACCGATAAAATTGCAGCTTACCAAACACTAAGTACATGCCTAGAAACAGTTGCGAAATTGATGTGCAGTTTCAGCCCTTTTTATGCAGATCAACTCTACCGGGATCTTAACTTCACAGATAAGTCTATTCACCTACAGGATTTCCCAAAAGCTGATGAAGCACTTATCAATACGGACCTTGAAGAGCAGATAGAAATATCGCAACGAATCACTTCATTGATACTTCGCATACGTAAACTAGGAAATATCAAAGTACGTCAACCACTTAGTAAAGTGATGATTCCTGCCCTTAGTGACGCATTTGCTACCAATCTAAAAAAGGTGGAGGATGTGATCAAGTCTGAAGTAAATATTAAGGAGATCGAAATTTTAGATCGAAATTCATCGGTTATAAAGAAATCTGCTAAACCTAACTTCAAGGCCCTAGGAGTCAAAGTAGGCAAAGATATGAAAGCCGTAACAGGACCAATTTTTGCTTTCACAAATGAAGACATAGCTAAGTTAGAAAATGGAGCTATGATCGACATTACGGCAAACGGGACAACATACCCTATTGGTTTAGCTGATATAGAGGTAAAAACTGCAGACATCCCTGGATGGCAGATTATGAGCGATAGCAATTACACCGTTGCACTGGACCTCGAGCTTACAGATGATTTAAGGCAAGAAGGTATAGCCAGAGAATTGGTCAATAAGATTCAAAATCTTAGAAAAGACAAAGACTTTGAAGTCACAGATAAAATCAATATAGAATTAGCTCAAACAGACTATATAGCTACTGCAATAGATGTCTATAATGAATATATTTGTGGTGAAGTTCTAGCAAATACGTTGGTACTTATTCAAGATATTAATACAGAAGACACAATAGACGTAGATCTTCATACTATAAAAATTAAACTTTCTAAATAACTAAAATGGCAGAATCATTCAGATACAGTGACGCAGACTTAACCGAGTTTAAAGAAATAATTGTAGCAAAGCTTGCTGTAGCAAAAGAGGAGTATGACTACTTGGCAAAACAAATTAAATCGCAAAATGAAAATGGTACAGATGATACGGCAAGTGCATATGTGGCTATAGACGATGGAAGTGCTTCTCAACAAAAAGAAAACGCAGGAAAGCTAGCCGCACGTCAACAAAAGTTTATTAGTAATCTAGAGACAGCACTTATACGTATAGAGAACAAAACATACGGTATATGCAGAGTAACAGGTAAGCTTATCAATAAGGATAGATTAAAAGCAGTACCCCATACAACACAAAGTATGGAAGCAAAAAAAGATCAGTACAAGTAACTCAAGTATTTTGGAAGAAATAGCATCTAGCACAAAAAAAAGGAAACTTGCTTATGTAGGTTTCACTATACTCATAGTCCTGCTGCTAGATCAGTGGCTTAAGTACTACATCAAAACTACGTTTACGCTAGGTGAGAGTCGAATGATGATCAACAATTGGTTTGAACTTCACTTTACAGAGAATCCTGGAATGGCGTTTGGCCTAGAACTAGGAGGCAGCTGGGGCAAAATAGTCCTTACCTCCTTTCGTATCATTGCATCCGGTATTATTTTCATTTACATCAAAAACCTTATACAAGAAGGAGCCAAGACCGCGATGATCGTTTTAGTATCGCTCATATTAGCTGGGGCATTAGGGAACATCATTGACAGTTTATTTTACGGCAGAATATTTAGTGAAAGCACGTACCATACGTTAGCAACACTATTCCCAGAGAACGGTGGATACGCAACGTTCTTTAGAGGAAAGGTAGTAGACATGTTATACTTCCCTTTATTAGATACTTTTTGGCCAGATTGGATACCCTACTTTGGTGGATCGCGTCTACAGTTTTTTAGACCTGTTTTCAACATCGCAGACGCAGCCATAAGCGTTGGCGTCTTTACGATAATAGCGTTCCGTAAAAAGTTGATTCCTACCCCTGCTTAAGAACTAAGCGTATTTCATTTCAAAATTATTCTGGGGTTTTGTCCTGGTCTTCTTTTTTGCCAAAGACCGGTTTAAATATATAGTAAACCCCTATAAATATAATTAGTGTGACAACGACTTCTGATACTCCCCAAAACCATCCTGTCGCGTCTGGAGCTCGGTTTGTCGTGTCTGATAAGGTTTGTTGTAGTAATATTAGTCCTATATTCATATTATCCTACCTTCTTTATTGCTTTCAAATACCTCTTTAACTCTTCCCTTACCTTAGGGAATAAGAAGAATAGTCCAATCACATTAGGAACAGCCATAGCAAATATCATTGCATCA
>CAJXIQ010000135.1 GCA_913054375.1 uncultured Bacteroidota bacterium | reverse complement strand
AGAAGTACGTATAGCTCGTGAAAAAGCGATAGCAGAGAAGAATGCACCGCCAGAGATAGTAGCAGACGCAGAAGCGGCTGTAGAACCTGTCGAAGGTGAAGCAGCTACTGAGGTAGCAGCAGAAGATGTAGTAGCTGAAGAAGCTCCTGCAGTAGAAGCGGCTCCAGAGGTAGTAGCAGAAACTCCTGCAGTAGAAGCAACTCCAGAGGTAGTAGCAGACGCTCCAGTTGAGGAAGCTCCAAAAACTGACGCATAAAGTAATAACACTACGCTATGATAATTAAGGATAGTCTGATATCTATAGGATACATCAGCCGTCCGCATAGCTACAAAGGTGAAATCCAACTTAGGTTGGAACGCAAAATCGTCTCGCTTCAGCGGGACGATTTTGTTTTTATAAAAATGGATGGTCAGTATATCCCTTACAAGATAGAAAGCGTAAAAGGCAAACAAGAAGAGCCTGTGCTAAAACTCCAATTTGTAGAAACGTATGAGTATGCCCAAGAGATAAGTGGGAGCGAGGTCTATACAGATAAAGAGGTTTTGCCACAAGAATCTGAACTTACTTTTATTGGATTTGAGCTTATAGATAAAGAGCTAGGTGCTATTGGTACAGTACTCGATGTTCAAGAGATGCCCCAACAATTAATGCTCACTGTAAAATACAATGGTGAAGAGAAATACATACCTCTTGTAGAGGCATTTATAGACCATATTTCAGAAGAGAATAAAGAAATTTGGCTTCAACTACCTAGAGGTTTACTCGATTTATAATGCATAGAATTGATATATTATCTGTACAGCCTAGGTTAATGGAAAGCCCATTAAATCATAGTATCGTTCAACGAGCCAAGGATAAGGGTATAGTAGAAATAGTACTTCACGACTTAAAAGACTATGGACTGGGAAAGTACAAACAAGTAGATGATACAGTATACGGTGGTGGTGCAGGTATGGTAATACGGTGCGAACCTGTATTTGGTTGTATAGAAAAACTGCAAGCCGAACGGGAGTATGATGAGATTATCTACATGTGTCCAGATGGAGAAGTGTATAACCAAAGTGAAGCAAATCAACTCTCTCTCAAAAAGAACATTATAATCCTATGTGGACATTACAAAGGGATAGACCAACGCATACGTGATGAAATCATCACAAAAGAAATTAGCATAGGAGACTATGTGCTCAGTGGAGGCGAATTAGCAGCTGTAGTAGTAGCAGATAGTATCTGTAGACTTATACCTGGGGTAATATCTGACGAGGAGAGTGCACTCACAGACTCTTTCCAAGACGGACTCTTGGCTCCGCCAGTATATACTCGCCCAGCAGAATATCGTGGACTACACGTGCCAGAAGTACTGAAAAGTGGTCATTTTGGAAAAATTGCAGAATGGCGTGAGGAACAAGCCTTGAAAATCACCGAAGAACGACGTCCAGACTTACTGGATTAAGGCGGGAATAGTTGTCCATCTTATGCAGTAAGCTCGGAAGCCTCACTAAGCAAAACTGCTTTATCAATAGGCACTACACCAACCTGCTCACATACTATGCCTCCAGCCAGATTGGCTAGTGCAGCTGTGAGTTCATTGCTTACATTGGCAGCAACGCAGAGAGCTGCTACGGATAGTACGGAATCTCCAGCACCACTTACGTCCACAATTTTACGTGGATGAGCCGGCTTGTGTACCGTTTCTTCTGCGGTATCTATCAGTACTCCATCTTCGGATAGTGTAGTCATTATTCCTTGCGCTCCTAGCTTTTCTCTTACTATAGCAGCTAATTTTTTTATTTCCTCTAAGCCAATTTTCTCTGTGATGTTCTCTGCTTGTGTTAGTTCTTTTTTATTGGGCTTAAAGAGGGTAACTCCTTGGTATTCGTAAAAATTGTTGAATTTAGGATCTACCACAGTTGGGACATTATGCTCTTTGCAGAGCTGGATCACTTTGGTAATAAGTGTAGGAGATAGTAGTCCTTTATTGTAGTCCTGAAGTATAAGTACATCGACTTGCCCTACTAGGCTATGCACCGCTCGGTATACTGAGTCTTCTACATTTTTTTCTATTTCTTGGGTGTCTTCCTCATCTATACGTAGCAGTTGATGGTTGTTCCCAATTATACGGGTTTTTACCGTTGTTCTGCGGCTATGGTCAGTTATTAGAGCGTGGGTTACAAGTCCTTCCTTTTCGCAGAGTTCCTTCAACCTATTTCCATCTGAATCATTCCCTTTTACAGCACAGATTATAGGCTCTGCACCCAGTGATTTTAGATTGAGAGCTACATTGGCTGCACCACCAAGTCGTTGTTCTTTATTCCGTAGGTTAACAATAGGTACTGGAGCTTCTGGGCTGATACGCGTAACCACCCCAGAGAAATATGCATCAATCATTACATCACCTAGCACAAGTACTTTGGTGTTTTCAAATAGTTGAAATAAATGATTTATATTCATACCGTTAATGTTTCTTTTATCCTTTTGGCTGCTTCCCTGAGTTCGCGCTCACTACTTGCATAGCTTATACGTATGTGGTCATCCATACCAAAAGCGATACCAGGAACGGTACTCACAAGAGCATTTTCCAAGATGTAACCACTCAAATCTAAACTGTTATTTATTTTAACTCCTCCAATAGTCTTTCCGTAAAATGAAGATACGCGCGGGAATAAGTAGTATGCACCTTTTGGTTTGTCGAGTTCTATACCGTCTATTTCTCCGAGTAGGGAGAGCATCATGTCTCTTCGCTCTTTGTATTCTGCAACCATAGCATAAGTGGGCTTCAGATCACTATTCAATGCGGCTACAGAAGCCCATTGAGCTATGCTGTTGGCCCCACTAGTAAACTGTCCTTGTAGTATGTCGCATTTTTTGATTAACGCTGCAGGACCAGCCATATAGCCAATTCTCCATCCGGTCATTGCAAAACCTTTTGCAACACCATTTACGATTACTAGTTGATCTTTTATTTCGCTGAATTGTGAGATACTCTTGTGTTCATCTTCAAAAACCAAGTGCTCGTATATTTCATCACTTATTACGGTGATTTGAGGATTCTTTTTTATGAGTTCAGCTATTTTTTTGAGTTGCTCATCACTCATCATACTTCCTGCCGGATTGTTTGGGCTAGAGAAAATCATTACCTTGGTGTTGGGCGTTATTTTTTGCTCCAATGCTTCCAAATCTATGGCAAATCCTTCTTCGAATTTGGAAGGAACATACACACATTTACCGCCACTGTATTCTGCCATAGCAGAATAACTTACCCAGTAAGGGAGCGGGATAAGTACTTCGTCTCCTTCTTGTACAAGGCATTGTACAATATTCATGAGGCACTGTTTTGCACCTGTACTTACCATTACTTCGCTAGCGGTGTAGTCTAAGTCATAAATTCTTTTAAGCTTATCGCAGATAGCTTGTTTCAGTTCTGGAATACCACCTACTGGCGTATATTTTGTCTTACCATCGTTTATGGCTTGTATTGCAGCGTCTTTTATATGTTGTGGAGTATCAAAATCAGGCTCACCAAGGCTCAGGTTGATCACATCTTTCCCTTGAGATTTAAGCTCACGGGCTTTCTTGGCCATACCTATTGTCAGCGATTCCTCAACGCTATTGATTCTATCGGTAAAATTCATTTCTATAGCGAAGTTATTACTTTTACATTTGCGAGGTAAACGAATGACAAATAATTTCAAAATATTTTTATTTAACTCTTTTCAGCGCGTTTGGTCCAAGTGGTATCCCAAGCACATAGAAGTAGCTTTGGAGGTAAATCATGTGCAGCATTGTAAAGTGTTAGCGGATAGACTTGACATGTTGGATCTATTGCCTCAGAATGCGGTAATAGCTGAGCTTGGAGTAGAGGAGGGCCTATTTTCTAAGGAGATCCTTGCTCGCTGTTTTCCTACACAATTTATGCTGGTAGATACATGGCCAGATGCACGTATAAAAGCTACTTGTGTGACTAATGCTATGATCCCTGAAAAGACAGTAATGCACCAAACTACTTCTGTAGAATATTTGAAATCTTTGACTGAGAATAGTCTGGATTGGGTATACATAGACACCGATCATACATATGCTACTACCAAAGCAGAACT
Organism: uncultured Bacteroidota bacterium; assembly: GCA_913054375.1. Lineage (GTDB taxonomy): Bacteria > Bacteroidota > Bacteroidia > NS11-12g > UBA9320 > UBA9320. The sequence goes on along the minus strand of CAJXIQ010000135.1, from coordinate 915 downwards.
AGAAGCCGCTGCCATAGCTGTAAAAAAGGAAGGATATATCTGCGGCCATGACTATACGAGCATAAGCTACTCAGGACTAAGGAGATACGGCGTAGTTGAGGCGGTCAATGAGTTTTGTGTAAACTACGATTATGAATTCATATACCTCACTTCGGAGACCACTCGGCACATCAGTTTTGCGTTACGTAAGTTGCAGCAATGATAGTACGATCTACGAACATATCTGCTCCTAAAACAGTCGTTTGGAAAGGGAAAGAAGAACAAACGGGTATTTTCAAAAAACCAGTAGAAGGGGGAATATACTTGGGAAATACCGATGTGGTAGATGATGCAGTAGTGGATAGAAAATACCATGGAGGTGTAGACAAGGCGTGTTATCTTTTTAGTGCAGATGTATACGAAGAGTGGCAGGGTAAATTTCCAGATGCAGACTGGAGTTTGGGTATGTTTGGCGAAAACCTAACAGTGGCTGGATTGGATGAGCGTACTATCTATATAGGTGATCACTACCAGGTAGGAGAGGCTTTGGTAGAAGTGTCTGAACCACGCGAGCCGTGTTATAAACTTGGTATACGATTTGGAACGCAAGCAGTGCTTAAGCCATTTATCAATCAACCACATTGTGGCGTATATGTGCGGGTACTCAAGCAAGGAAAAGTAATGACGGGCGATAAACTAAGACGTGTAAAAAGAGTACAAAAGGATTTCTCTATGGCTCGTATTTACTGGCTTCGTTACCATGCCATGCAAGAGGATATTCCAGAGATACACCGCGCTTTGGGGGTAGATAGTTTAGCAGCTAGTGCTAAACGTGGGCTAAGAAAACGGTTGGCGTTTTTAGTGTAATTTTCGTACAGTCTCAATGATACCAATCTTTATTTGACTAAGCCTGCCCTTTTTAGCAATGCATCTGGG
>CAJXIQ010000134.1 GCA_913054375.1 uncultured Bacteroidota bacterium | reverse complement strand
CTTCTAAAGATATTAGGCCTAGTAGAATCAGGTGGTCAGGCCAACCTCTTTATAACCGAAGGCCAAGTTACCGTTGACGGTGAAGTTGAAACCGCTAAACGCAAAAAAATGCGCACAGGTGCTGTCATTCATTTTATGGAAAATGAGATTACGGTTAAATGAACCAGATTACCAATACCATTGCTTTTGTTAAAACAGAACTCGCTAACGCGGAAGGTGGCCATGATTGGTTTCACATCGAACGTGTTTGGAAGTTAGCCAAAACCATAGCCTCACAAGAACACGCAAATACTTTGGTTGTTGAGCTCGGTGCGCTCTTGCACGATATAGCCGATTCTAAGTTCAATGGCGGAGATGAAACCATGGGACCACAAAAAGCCCGTGCGTTCTTAGAAACGCTAGCAGTAAGCAATGAGGTCACAGAACACGTTATACGTATTATCGAAAATATCTCTTTCAAAGGAGGCAAAGAAGCTCAAAAATTCACATCGCCAGAACTGGACGTGGTACAAGACGCAGACCGACTGGATGCTCTCGGTGCTATTGGCATAGCCCGCACATTCAACTACGGTGGATTCAAAAACCGCGAAATTTATAACCCTACCATTCCACCCAACCTATCGATGACCAAGGAGGAATATAAAATGAGTACTGCTCCGAGCATAAATCACTTCTATGAAAAACTACTCCTACTCCAAGACTTAATGAATACCGCCACAGGCAAAGCTATGGCAAAACAACGCCACACCTATATGCAGGGTTTTCTGGAGCAGTTTTATAACGAATGGGAAGGAAAGCTATAGCTCTTAATCCTCCATCTCCAAAATAACCGGTGATCCAGCCTTACGTAAAGCAGCGTAGATTGTTGCCAGTGTAGCATCTACGGTACTAATTCGCTCTTTGTAGTCTTCCATGAGCGTTGTGGCAATGGCAAGACCATCTTTAGCGGTAGCAGTAGGTCCGTAATTGCTACCCCACAGCGTTGCTCCAGCAGCACTTAGTCTATCATTTAGGGTTGGAGACACTTTTTCTCCCACGGCATTTTTAGCACTATTCCCCGACCATTCTGTATCGAGTACACGCAATTCATTTTGTATAGCTACCAATTGCTTTAGTGCGTCAGGAAATGGAGCATTCATCCGTTTAGCCGCTACTAGCAATGATGCTGTTTCTTTTTTACAGTTTCTGAATTTTCTGCTGAGCAACCTACGCTGCAACTGAGCAGCCATATATGCCGTCAAGAATTCATCTTTCTCCGCCTGAGACTTCGCAGGCAAAGTACTCTTGTGCAACGGTTTGAGTACCACCTCTACTGCATCCCCCATTGGCATCGCTTCCCCACGAAACAGTTGATACATTCTAGCAGAATAAGTACCTGCCGCTACATACCAGCCAGCGTCTTTGTCTCCATCTGCTTTCGAGTTTGAGCCGATCGGCCATTCGCTGGATGCTTTCATATTCCATGCTGTGCGGTGTACTCCTTTGCTATTGGCTAGTTTTATCTTGCGTATTACATTACCATTATTATCACTTATCTGTAGCCAATAGTTTGGAGATGTTTCATTCTTTTCTGCTGCCAACACATCCCAACCCGGGAAGTCAACATCCTTCTCTTTCGTATTGAGCTCCTTCTCTTCCTTCTTGCGCAGTTGAGACGCTGTCTTTGGCTTCTCTTTTATATAGTAATCAAATAGAACACCGTACGTTGGATTAGCACCGTAAAAATGCTGTCCTCCTTGAGAACCTCCTTTTTCTCTTCCATCTCTTTGAGGTCTGAAGAGATACGTCTCTCTAGGTTGGAATAATACTGCTTCTTGCTCTAGTATAGCTGCATCTAGATTTCTTAGGAAGGTGTAATTATCTAAGATATAGAAACTACGTCCAAAACTAGCTGCTACCAGGTCGTTATGCTCGTGCTGTATCACCAAATCACGGAAACTTATCGTGGGCAGTCCACCTTTCAATTGTTTCCAATTTTCGCCGCCATTTACTGTAAAGTAAATTCCAAATTCGGTACCGATGAATAGTAATGACGGGTTCACATGATCTTGTACTATTCTCCATACGTAGTTTTTCTCTGCTATTCCGTTGGTGATACTCTTCCACGTCTTACCTCCATTTTTACTGACAAACAGATACGGCGTGTAGTCGCCTTGTTTGTGAGCATCTAGGGCTACATATACCGTATTCTCATCAAATAGGTCTGCCTTAATATCATTAATATAGGCACGCTCTGGCACACCTGGCAAATTTTTCACATCTGTCTTATTCCATGTATTTCCACCATCTTTGGTACATTGTATATAGCCATCGTCTGTACCTGTATACAGTATATTCTCGTTGACAGGACTTTCGGCTATACTCGTGATAGTGTTGTAGGTGCTCATCGCATACACATCCCACGCATTTTCATAACTCTGCTTGCGGCCCATTATAGGGAGGTCAAAACGCTCTTCATTTCGGGTAAGGTCTTCGGATAGTACTGTCCACGCATCTCCCCTACTATCGCTACGCCAAAGTCGTTGAGAAGCCACATACACACGAGCCGGATTATGACTACTCACCAGGATAGGTGCGTCCCAATTATAGCGTTCAAAAGGTTCACCATTGGCAGGCTGCGGACGAATACCAATACGCTCTCCTGTGGCCATATCTACTCGGCTATACCAGCCTTGCTGGCTTTGTCCATAGACAATATTTGGATTACCCGGCTCTGTAGCGGGCTGATGACCGTCACCGCCCAGTATTACCTTCCAATCTGCCGTACTGATTCCTGCTTTATTTACCGTTCTGCTTTTGCCTCCTTGCGTGTTGTTGTCTTGTGTGCCGCCATATATATTGTAAAACGGCTTGGCATCATCTACCGCCAGTTTGTAAAACTGTGATATAGGCATATTCCCCATATGTCTCCATGTACTTGCTAGATCAAAACTCTCGTACAAACCTCCATCTGTACCTACCATAAGGTAATCTGGATCACTTGCCTTGAATGCCATAGCATGATTGTCTACATGCTTGTAAGCTTTACCCAGGTTTTTAAAAGTAGTACCGCCATCGTCTGTTACTTTCATATAGTTATTGGCAAAGTAGACACGATCAAACTGATGTGGACTTGCCCAAAGTTCTTGATAATAATGTGGTCCTGTACCTCCACTTATCATATCGCTTTTCTTTGACCAGCTCATTCCCCTATCTGCACTTCGATAAAATCCGCCTTTTTTCAATTCAGTCTCTATGGCTGCATAGATTACATCTGGGTTTTGTGGTGAAATTGCCAAGCCAATTTTACCCATATTGCCCGCAGGCAAACCCGTCTTTAGTTTCTGCCATGTATTACCACCATCTACACTTTTATGTATTCCACTCTTGGGACCACCGCCTAAGTATGCAGCCACAGTTCTATGTCTTTGCCAGGTTGCCGCATAAAGCACCTCAGCATTGCGAGGATCTATGAGTAACTCTGTAGCACCTGTCCATTCATTGTCACCTAAAACTCGCTTCCACTTGGCACCGCCATTTGTGGTCATGTAGACACCACGCTCACCGCCTTTGCTCCACAGTGGACCTTGTGCAGCTACCCATACTATATCTGAATTAGTCGGGTGTACGATTATCTTGCTGATATGATTGGACTCTTTCAAGCCCATATTCTTCCAGGTCTTCCCTCCATCTTTACTGAGGTATATACCATCTCCAAAACTAATGTGTCTACCGCCTACATTTTCACCAGAACCTACCCACAGGTTTCTAGACATAGCATCCAAGGTAATGCATCCTATACTGTATACTTTTTGCTTATCAAAAATAGGTTGGAAGGTTACTCCAGCATTTTTGGTTTCCCATACACCTCCACTCGCTACTCCTACATACCAATGACTCTCGTTGGCAGGATCTATGACAACATCTGAGATACGTCCCGTCATGAATGATGGGCCTATGCTTCTAAATTTTGCCGCAGAAAGGGTAAGACTATCCCATGTAGCTATTTTCTGAGCAAATGAGAAACTAAACAATAGGGTGAAAAATAAAGAAAGTGCAATTTGTATGATACGCATAGACGGCGAAATTACACGAAAATGTATACAGAAGAAACCCCAATGAACTTAAACTAGGATACGCCATTCTTTTGTATGGCTCATTAGAAGAGTAAATAATTAAATTTTTCGTTTGGTTGTAGATGAAGGTTTAAGCAACTTCAATGCGTACATGATCGGTTTATAAGTATATCGGATGAGCTATGATAATATAATTTACAAATCCTTAAATTTGAATCGTAGATGATGGATAAGATAAAGTGCCCTAATTGTGCTCATGAGTTTGATGTAGAAGAAGCGTTAAGCGGTAAGCTCGAAGCTCACTTCAAAGAGGAATATGAACGTAAGGTATCTGAACAGGCAGATAAGTTTCATGCAAAGGAAGAGTTGTTGGCAAAGGATATGGAGGCCTTTGAGGAAAAGAAGGAAAAAGAAAACGAGATATTCAAAGAACGTCTTGCCAAGCAGGTAGAGAAGGAAAAGGAAAACATCCAAAAATCTACACAAGAATCATTTGAGCAGCAGCTCAAAGCTTTATCCGATGAAAACGAGAAAAAAAAAGCAGAAAACCGCAAGCTAAAAGCAGCAGAGATAGACCTACTACAGAGAGAGAATAACCTCAAAGAAAAAACAGAAGAGCTGCAGCTTGAGGTAGAAAAAGAAATGCTGGAGAAGCAGAGTGAGATTGAAGAGAAAGGTAGAGCCAAGGAACGTGAAGCACATTTACTAAGAGAAAAAGAGTTTCAGAAAAAATTAGAAGATCAGAAAAAACTCATAGATGAAATGAAGCGTAAGGCCGAGCAAGGTAGTATGCAGCTACAAGGCGAAATACAGGAACTTGCTCTAGAGAATCTACTGGCCATGTCCTACCCTTTTGATGATATCGCAGAAGTGGGTAAAGGCATACGAGGGGCAGACTGCATACAAACTGTGCGCAATCGCTTGCAGCAAGTGTGTGGCTCTATTGTATATGAGAGTAAACGTACGAAAGCATTTGCA
>CAJXIQ010000133.1 GCA_913054375.1 uncultured Bacteroidota bacterium | reverse complement strand
CATTATAATTTCAACATCTATTATTATTGTTATTTTAAAAATAGTAGAATCTCCTGATATATTTGTTGCTACTATTGTTTTTTCTGAAGTGCTTGATACTTTCAGTGTAAAATTTTTATCTTTTTCAATCAACGGTTTACCTGCTCTTACAACTACCGGTCCCAGTTGTTCGCCATCTGCCCCTGTTTTTTGGGCCATTTCGATATTTATATATTTGGTACTGTTGGCACTTACTTCTACACCTGTTACTTTTTTGTCTGAATAATCTAGGTACGTTACTGTTACGCTATACGTTCCTGGATCTAGTGCGTTCACTACATATTTTCCATCCTCATCTGTATATGCACCGCCCTTTCTTATACCATCTTTTTGGATGATAATGGTAGCGTATGCTATCGGAGCTTTTGTTTTTGAATCAGAAACTTTACCCTGTAATTTTCCAAAATTGGACTGGGCAAATGCTGCTGATATAAAAATACAAGCTAATAAAACTGTAAGTGTTCTTTTCATATACTTTGTTTTTTACACGTTGATTCGTACTTCAATATTTGCTATAAAATTGCAATAATTCAAATTAAATTTATCCAAGGATGAGTTTGGGTTTATAAAAGGTTAAATATTCATCCATTCTAAGACCTTTTTCCCCAGTACTTCGGCCAACTTTCTATAGGAGTCTTTCGTAAGGCCTCCAATGTGCGGAGTCAGTATAACATGCTTATTATCAGACAAATAATTGATTTCTTTTTGTTGTTTGGCTGTGAGATTATCTAATTTTTCGTTGGGCAAAACATCTAATCCTGCACCTACTATTTTTTTTGTTTCTAAACCACGTATTAAATTAGAAATATTTACAACCTCTCCTCTGGATAAATTTAGTAGGTAAAATGGTTTTTTCATTTGTTCTAAAAACGGTGTGTTTATCATCTCTCTAGAATATTCATTTAGGGGAACATGAAGACTCACTATATCTGCCTCTGATTGTAATACTTCCAGCGTGACCTCTTGCACGCTATCGCTTCCATACCCTGACACAAACTTGTCATAGGCCACTATTCTACAACCGAAAGGAACTAAAACCTCTGCAAGCCTTGATCCTACGTGACCATAGCCAATGATTCCAACCGTTAGGTTTTGTAACTCTACCCCTTGATTACCTTGCCGATCCCAGATCCCTGTTGACACTTCTGCAGATGCCTTAGGTACATTAGAAAGTAAACTTAGGAGCATACCCACAGTTTGCTCAGCTACGGCATTCCTATTGCCCTCAGGAGCGTTTTCACATACAATGCCTTTGCTATTTGCATAGGCTATGTCTATATTATCCATGCCAGACCCAAGCCTACCTATATACTGCAGTTTTGGAGCTTGATCAATCCACTCTTTGCTTAATCTAAGCTTACTTCTTAAAATCAGTACCGTTGCATTTTTTAGTGCTAAGCCTAGCTGAGTATTAGTAATGTCTGGCCTATAATTAACCGCTTCGTTTTGAAGCAGATCTAAGAGCATTGGGTGTACGTGGTCTATGATGAGTATCTCGTGCTGTGAAGGCATGTTCGTTCCTAGTCTGCAAAGATGCGTTTTCCCATTGAATGACCTACATTCAACTCAAAAACTAGTTCTATCTGTGGTGGTTAACATTCACGGCAATCTAAAAATTGGGTGTATCCATTGTTTTCAAGCGCAGTAATCGACCAAATGAATTTACACCTAGCCATTCTTGATGCATTACTAAACTTACACACGGACCAAAGAACCAACATCATCTGCAAGTGAGAAATACGCAAATAAATGGACCTACTCTTGCGTGCTAATACTAGTGAACAACTGGTAGTAATGTTCGCTGAAAACGAACCTCTTTTTCTAAGAAGAACGCTGCACTGCGTTCAAATTCTCTAGTAACGTCACTTAAGTGATACTCGTCACTAGAATGCTCATCATATTCTGTGTTTTCCAAGTCTAATGTAGACAATCTTGCCTCAACACACTCTGCTACGATTTTGGGAGTATGCAGCACTTTTAACTTGTTATTAAAAAATGCTTCTATTTGCTGATAAATGATAGGATAATGGGTACATGCGGGTATGAGCAGTTCGCAATCTTCAAAACCCTTGAAGTACCTCTCAAACACGGGGAAAAGCACTTTTTCCTCTCTAAAACCATCTTCAATTAGTGGGACTAGAAGGGGTGTTGCTCGAGCCTCTATGGTCAACTGTTTGTTGCGTTTGGCTAGTGTAGCTTTGAACATACCAGAACCGATGGTCTTACGAGTACCTATTATACCAATATTGGTATACTTTGTTTGCTCTGCTATAAGATCTACAACCGGGCTTATCACCTCAACTATCCGATCGCTGGGATAGGGAAGGTTTTTTGTGTTGCTTATTACGGTTGCTGCACTATTGCAGGCCACCACTATTAATTTGCACTCACGTTTTGATAGGTAATGCATTATGGCACGCACGTAACTTTGTAGTGCTTCTTCACTCTTATCCCCGTAAGGCAAATGAGCAGTATCACCATAATAGATGAACTGCTCATTTGGAAGTTTTTGCTGCAGGGCTCTTAGTATGGTTAAACCTCCTAATCCTGAGTCAAATACGCCTATAGGTTGAGACGTGCTGATAATCGTATAATTTAAAGACTTAACTCCGCCTTAACTAAAGGCAATAGATCAAACTTAGGATCACTGTAGATAACTCCACTACCTTCTGATGTCTCCATAACGTAGGCATAGCCATTCGCTTTTGCTACTTTAGATATTGCTGTTCTTACTTTTTCTAATAGTGGCTGTAGTAGCTCTTCTTGCTTACGTTGTAGCTCTACATTAGCACGTTGTTGTAGTTCCTGAAACTGTTTTTGAAGATTCTCTACTTCTTGCATTTTTATCTCCTTCACCGTTTTGTTTACACTTGGATCCTCAGATATCTCCATAAAAGCAGCGTACTTCGATCTCATTTCACGGTCTTTATCATCTACTATATTTTTCCATTGCTCTTGCTCCACTCCAAGTTTCTTTTGAATACTGTCTGCCTCAGGCATGGATTCAATCAGTAGGCTGCTATTGATGTGGCCTACTTTAGTTTGAGCCTGCACTGCAAATGTTGCACAGACCATCGTTAAAATTACGAGTACTTTTTTCATTGTATTTGTTTATTGTTTTTTGTTTTTGTTTAAAATCATCTAGGTGGGAGGGCATCGTCAGGCAAATCATTTGGCAAATTATTATCACTACCCTCTGTTACTACAACCCCTAGCTCTTCTAGCACCTCATCACTCCTATCATATTTAGGATTAGACACTAACATTAGTACATCTCCACTTTTATCGAAGATAAAGTCAAGTCCATTGCTTTTGGCCACTTTATTTATGGCGCTATATACTTTATCCTGTATTGGCTTTATGAGTTCCGCTCTTTTGTTGAATAGACCTCCTTGGTAGCCAAACTTTTCATTCTGATATTTCTTTGCAGTACGTTCTTTTTCTATTATCTCGTTTTCCCGCTTGGTCTGCATATCTTTAGTTAGCAATACCTTCTCTGCTTGATACTGCTTGTACAGTTTATCTATTTCGATAAATTTTGCATCTACATCTTGTTGCCATTCTTTGCTTATGTCATCCAGTTGTTTTTGGGCAGATTTGTAAGACGGCATCTGGGCAAGGATGTACTCTGAATCTACATAAGCAAATTTCTGTGCATTTGCTATGTTACTAGTGAGCATAAAAAGGCCAAGTGCCATTGTTATTTTCGCTATTGATTTCATATTATAGTTTTTATTTTGATAAGTAACTACACCAAAAGTGTGCTACAAAGCCCAAATCGCTGCAAACATATAAAAAATTGGGGTTCACCCCCATTTTAGCTGTTATTTAATCGCAGGCTAAATCGTATACTCTGGACTACACTAATGTGTCAAATTAATGACTTCTGTACGTATTTTATTGCTTGTGTTTAATGCTCGATCTATCAGTTGTATCTCTAAATATACTCTTGTGGGATTTTGTGCAGCTGGGTTTGCCGTTACCTTAACAACCATTTCACCAGTTATACTCTTGTGCTTGCCTGTCGGAGTGATAACGGGTACTCGCGAATGGTTATTACCATATAGCCGCCCAGTGGTCGCATTGATAAGTTCTTTAAACTCACCATTGGTTCCTTCTACCAGGAAGGTAATCGGCAGGTTATGGGCATATGGGCTTCCTGCATTGAAGGGTGCTGTTGTATCTGCATCTGTAAGGCCAATATCTCCGTCTCCGTCTCTAAAGGAAATAGTCAGTTGAATGATACTATCTTTTAAAAATACATTTTGGATGACATTTACATCCATCAATTCTATCTCGGGCACGTCACTGTATTCCATAATTTCCGGCTCACATCCACATGCAGCTAGTATAATGAATACACTTAGTATCTTTGCGGTCTGTATGATTAGCTTGCCTGACATAAATGATGTATGGAATGTATCCGAAGATAATTTTAACGCAATTACCCTTCAGATATTTCAATATCAAGCCAAAAATAATAAGGTGTATGCCCAATACCTACAATTAATTGACAAACCACCCGAAACGATTGAACATTTTACCCAAATCCCCTTTTTACCCATTGCCTTTTTCAAGACACACACTGTAGTTTCAGAAGACTTTGCCCCACAAAAGGTATTTGAAAGCAGTAGCACAACAGGGCTTAACACTTCGAAACATCTGGTAAAAGATCTCGATCTGTACCACACCAACTGCACTAAAATAATAGAACAAACAATTGGGAACATCGCAGACTACGAAATCTCTGGGTTACTGCCAAACTACTTGGAACGGGAGAACTCTTCTCTAGTGAATATGGTTACTCATCTGATGGACCACAACCAACAAGAAAAGGCCTTCTACTTGTACAACCATGAAGATCTATTTGAAAAGCTCAAAAATACTGGAACAAAGCAATTGCTTTTTGGTGTAAGCTTTGCCCTCTTGGATTTTGCCCAGCAATATAGTGTTGTGAGCAGTAACCTCACTATCATAGAAACGGGCGGGATGAAAGGTCGCAAAAAAGAAATCACGAAGGTGGAGGTATACAAACAACTGAGGATTGCCTTCCCAAACGCTACTATCCTCTCTGAGTATGGAA
>CAJXIQ010000132.1 GCA_913054375.1 uncultured Bacteroidota bacterium | reverse complement strand
GTGGTGGTGGTCCAGACCAAAACCTCATTTTGCTAGATGAGGCTACAGTATACAATGCCTCTCACCTATTTGGCTTTTTCTCGGTATTCAATGCCGATGCCATAAAAGACATTAACCTCATTAAGGGTGGTATGCCTGCTCAATACGGTGGTAGATTAGCGTCTGTGCTCGATATTTCAATGAAAGAAGGAAATAGCAAGAAATTTGAAGTAGATGGCGGATTAGGTCTTATATCCTCTAAGCTTACCCTACAAGGTCCTATTAAAAAAGACACCAGTTCTTTTATATTATCTGGGCGAAGAACATATATAGATATCTTGGTAAATCCTCTCATCAACGACACCTCAGCATTCAAAGGTACTGGCTACTACTTCTTTGACCTTACCTCTAAAGTCAATTATAGAATTTCTGATAAAGATAGGATCTTTTTGAGTGGATATTTTGGTAGAGATGTATTTAGCTTTAGAAATAAAGACAGAGGTTTTAAATTTGATATCCCTTGGGGTAATGCTACAGCTTCCATGCGTTGGAATCACCTATTTAACGACAGACTTTTCGTGAATACCTCGGTCATCTTCAGTGATTATCAATTCTCTTTTGGTGCTGAACAAAACGATTTTGAATTCAAACTAAATTCGAGCATTACCGATTGGAATACCAAAGTAGATTTTTCCTATCTACCTAACTACAAGCATAACATCAAATTTGGCGCACACTTTACCTATCACACCTTTGTACCTGGTAGCGTGACTGGACGTTCTGGTGAAGTAGTTTTTGAACCAGAATCTATATTCAAACAATACTCCAATGAAGGAGCTTTGTATGTTTCAGATGACATTGAGGTCAATGAAGAGTTAAAAATTCATGCTGGACTTCGCTACAGCAGTTTTCAGTTCGGTGGACCAATTACTATCAGAGATTACTTTAAAAACGAATTTTCTGGCGACACCACTAATCACCATAGACACATAGAGCCACGCTTATCATTGAGGTATAAAATCGACAAAAACAGCTCTTTCAAAGCATCCTACACCCAAAACTACCAGTACATACACTTAGCATCGCTTTCAAGTGTATCCTTACCAACAGATTTATGGGTGCCAAGTACAGACATCGTAAAACCACAGTATGGTCGTCAATTTGCAGTTGGTCTGTTCAAAAACTTTTTCGATAACAAATGGGAAACATCCATTGAGGCCTATCACAAAAAAATGGATAACCTCATAGAATACAAAGAAGGAGCTTTACCAGAAGATAATACCAATACCTCTTCAGATAATTCTTTCACATTTGGAAATGGAGAGTCTAGAGGTTTAGAGTTTTTCATCAAAAGACGATTAGGTAAAACAACAGGTTGGTTAGGCTATACGATTTCGAAAACCACTCGACAATTTGATGAACTTAACAATGGTATTGAGTTTTCTGCTAAATACGATAGGACACACGACATCTCATTAACTGCAACGCATGAGTTAAACGATAAATGGGTTCTGTCTGCTGTCTTTGTATACGCCACTGGAAACACCCTCACTCCTGTTTTAGACAGATACGTACTTGACGGACGAATTTACAGTGAATATGGCGATAGAAACAGCTACAGAATGCCAGCCTACCACAGAATGGATATATCCGCGACTTACACTAAAAACAAGCCAAACAAAAGATTCAACTCATCGTGGAATTTCTCGATATACAATCTGTACAACCGAGCCAACCCCTATTTCATATATTTTGACGTAGAAGGCGACGGAAATTTAGCAGATGGCGATTTACAATCGAAAGCTCTGCAAGTTTCTCTTTTCCCAATTATACCATCAATAACGTGGAACTTTAATTTTTAAATCATGAGAACATTAATCCCATTATTACTGATTACACTAGGCTTAGTCTCTTGCGAAAAGTTTTTTGAATTTGAACAAGAAGTTGATTTTAGCCAAGGCAATACCTCTAAGAAAATTGTTGTTCAGGCAGTAATGCAACCAGGCTATCCAGCATATGCCCTTTTAACACAAAGTGAGCCATTTTTTGATCCTGTAACCGCTGAAACCATAAACTCAGTTTTTATAGATGATGCTAGCATAACAGTAAGAAGCGAAGATGGTGACGAAGTGTCTTTAGTAAGTATTCTTGAGCTAAACATTGCTGACTTCTCTCAAGACGAGGACTTAATCAATTTGTTTGATTCACTTCAAAATGCCTTACCTGGACTGTACATTCAGCCTTCCCCTCCATTCACTTTTGCTCAAGCAGATAAGTCCTATTCCTTAGAAATTATTCGAAATGAAGACACACTCACAGCTACAACAACCATCCCCAGTGAGCACCCTATGGATAGCGTTTGGTTTGTAGTAGACGAAAATGCTCCACGACCTAATCTTGGGAACTTTTGGTTTCATTACTCCGACCCCGATACACTAGGGAACACCATCATGATTGAACACAAAAGGCTCTTTCATACAAAAGAAACACAATGGGGAGAAAACCCAAAAAATGGAATTGAACCTTTTAGCGTATCGGTGAATAACATAGAAGACCCATTTTTTGTAAAAGCATTGTGGGGGTTTGTTAGGAACGATTTTGAAGGGCTAAACGGTACTTCTTTCGATACTTACTTGCAAAGAGGGACTTCCAACAATATACTGTTTAACACAAGCGATCACGACTTTGAGCAAGAAGAAAACGGTTACTTTAAGTCTGGTCAGAGTATACTATCACATGACAAAGACGTTTTTCCAGATACGGTCTTGTTACGCTTTAGTCAAATAGATTATGAATCGTATTTGTTTTGGCGTTCCGTTGACTACCAAAACAATAGTGGTGGCAACCCTTTTGCAGAACCCATTAACCTGCAATCCAACGTAAATAATGGTTACGGAATCTTCTATGGTCAATCTGCAATCTACTACAAAGTTATTGCCAAAGAAGACACAATTTATACTGAAAGATTTTACCCTTCATTGTTCGAAATATTTTAACTTTGCCAGAGATTTTAAAACCGATTAAAAAACACCTATTTATGTCAGAAGAATTAGAAAACATTGAAGTCTTAATTATTGGCTCTGGACCTGCCGGATACACTGCTGCTATTTATGCAGCACGAGCAGATTTAAACCCTGTTGTAATTCAAGGTTTGCAACCTGGCGGACAACTAACCACTACGACTGAAGTTGATAATTATCCTGGCTACCCAAATGGTGTTGACGGCACTAAAATGATGGAAGACTTCAAAGCCCAAGCAGAGCGTTTCGATACTGATACGCGTTGGGGTATGGTAACGAAGGTTGATTTTTCTGAGCGTCCTTTCAAAGTAGAGATAGATGGCACAAAAAATGTAATGGCAGAAACTGTTATAATATCAACTGGAGCCACTGCAAAATGGTTAGGTATTCCTGACGAAGAGCGATTAAATGGTTTTGGTGTTTCTGCCTGTGCCGTTTGCGATGGATTTTTCTACAAAGGTCAAGAAGTCGTTGTAGTGGGGGCTGGAGATACTGCTGCCGAGGAAGCTACTTATTTAGCTAAATTATGCACCAAGGTGACTATGCTCGTTCGTAGAGATGAAATGAGAGCTTCTAAAGCCATGCAAAAGCGTGTATTCAATACCGATAACATTACTGTTCTATTTAATCACGAAACAAAAAGCATCAATGGTGAGAAAGGAGTGGAAAGCGTAACCGCTTTTAATAACCAAACTCAAGAGGAAACAGTCATTCCTGCTACTGGATTTTTTGTAGCTATTGGACACAAACCAAATACAGATATTTTTAAAGGTCAATTAGAGATGGACGACAACGGTTATCTGATCGTAGAGCCAGGTACTTCAAAGACTCAAATTCCTGGTGTATTTGCTGCTGGTGATGTTGCTGACCACGTGTACCGTCAAGCGGTTACTTCTGCAGGTACTGGATGTATGGCTGCTTTGGATGCGGAACGTTTCCTTGCTGCTCAAGAATAAGTTAGTCCGTAATTATAAAATCTGAATTCCATAGCTTGAATTCGGCAACTTCGGGCTTACTAAAAGGTATATCCCAATACCCTTTATAGTGAATAAATGAAGGTATAAGCTGATCTTCGGCATAGTCCATTTCTGCATCTACAGTAACGTTCAAATCAATAAGCCAATAGTTGTACTGCATTACGTATTTTCTGTACACCACATTGAAGGTATTTCTATCAAAGTATGAGACTAACTCTCGAATAAGCACTTCTTCCTCTTCTTTCTCAGATAAATCCGTTTTCATTCGACACACAAACTCATAACAGTCTAAAGTGTCTTTATAAGTTTTCTGTGAAATAATATAGTCGTAATATTTTTGCATGGATACATCAAAAACAGCTAACTTTTCTTTCTTACTGCCAGATTTCTCTACCTCTACCGAACCTGGATTAAAGACAATAACTTTAGCATCTTTTTCATTTTTATCATTAGTACTTTCAGACTCACCCTCATCATCAGAAGAACTGTATTTGCTGACTGTGATAGTATCTTCTGGGAAAAAGATATAATCAAAAAACTCAGGCGTATAGTACTTATACTTTCCTCTTCTATTGTAAATTTTACCATCATTGTAAGCCGAATCAATCTTTACTACCAAACGATTGTTTGTGACTTCATAATGACCGTCTCTAGCTAAAAAACCGATGGATTTATTCTTAGCATTGAACACTTCCAGTTCGCTTTTATAAGTATGGGGGTAATACCTTAAGTTTTTAAACCCCTGATAGAATGAAGTGTCCGTCTTTACATAGTGTATAAATTCTTCCACACTAAAGCCAGAACTTACTGCTGACACCATCACAGAGTCTAACATCACCGACTTTACTATACTTTCTTGAGCAGAAAGCACAAAGCCATTAAACATAATAAGTAAACAAAAAATTCTCTTCATAAAACAAAAATAAAAAAAAGCTGCCCACAAGGGGCAGCGGGTAGTAATTCATAAGCCGGATTCTGTTCTCTTACGAGCTTCATCATTTATCTACGCTAAACATTACTGAATAGCTTGAGCTGCCTACCCCCCGAGATTGAACGAGCAGTCCCTGTTCTCGGTATACATGACATTGCACCGCATAGAGTTTACCTGGTTTCACTACAGCCGAACTGTACTTGCTTTCTGTTGCAC
>CAJXIQ010000131.1 GCA_913054375.1 uncultured Bacteroidota bacterium | reverse complement strand
TGGAAGTCTATAGAACGGAAGCTTCAATGCTTCAGAGTACGACTTGCCACCTACAACAGGAAGCTCTTGGTGTACAAAAGGAAATGAGATGGGCGTCATGGGTACACGTGCTCCGTAATTTATTTTACTTACAAAAAGGAAGTCGCCGCGTAGCAGTGATTTCTCCATAGATGAAGTAGGTATCTGGTAGGCTTCAATAAAAAAGGTACGAATAAGTGTAGCGGCTATAATAGCAAACATGGCTGCATCTATCCATTCACCACCAGATACTTTCTTGCGAAACTTGTACCGAAACATATAGTATACCCAAATAGCTACCTGCCAAAATACGAAGTAAATAAGGGGTGCAATAACACCTGCATCCGTATGAGCCACAAGGAGGATAAAAGTGAGTAAATTAATGATACTGAAAACAATGTAAAAAATTGCTGCTCGTTTGCTGAGCAGTTTCCAGTCGTCTTTTAGGTTAAATTTCATTCGGTATTATTTTTTTTTAAAAATTTAATAAATCGTTCATTTTGAATACGCCTTTTTTATGGGCTACCCACTCAGCAGCTACTACTGCTCCTTGAGCAAAACCCAAGCGGCTTTTTGCATTGTGGCTTAAGGTTATTTCATCTATTTCACTTTCGTATGCTATAGCATGGTAACCTGGTACACCTTCGCTTCGCTTGCTTTCTATCTGCAAATTAAAAGGAGTATTTTTTACAGTTTCTCCTTCTAGCAGACCGATGTATTTCTTTTTTCTATCAAGGTTGCTGATTATACCTTCAGCAAGCGTTACTGCCGTGCCACTTGGGTGGTCTAGCTTTTGCAAATGATGAGTTTCTGTCATCTGTACATCGTATGCTGGGAAGTTATTCATCAGGCTACTCAACTTTTCGTTGATATGAAACAAGATGTTTACACCAATACTAAAGTTGGTCGCTGTGAAAAGCGTTTTGTTCTCTGCAAGTGCTCGTGCTGCTAGAGCATCATAATGATCGTACCAAGCTGTGGTGCCTACCACCACAGGTATATCTGCATCGAAACATTTGGCAATATTAAGATGAGCTACATCGGGTTGTGTGAATTCAATAGCCACATCTGCATCATTGAGTTGAGATGTAGAAAAAGCACTGTTATCTATCGTAGCTACTACCTTGTGTCCACGGTCTGTAGCCACTTTTTCTATGGTTTTCCCCATTTTTCCGTACCCTATTAGAGCTATCTTTAACATAACGAGCACAAAATTAAAGCATAAGTTGGTTTAACTTTGTGTTTTCAATTTCAAGATTTGAACAAAACGCAACGAAAAGTATTGGGTCTATTTCTTCTGCTTGGCATTTTTGCCATTGCAGGGGCTTATTTTGTAGCATTCAAGGGCAATACTACCCCGCTAGACAGGGATTATTTTTATATACGACACGATGATACCTATGCTCGTGTAAGAGAAAATCTCATACAAAAAAAAGTCGTGAAAAATGCACGGACATTTGATTTGGTTGCCAAGCAAATGAACTTGCCTAATACCTACAAGCCAGGAAGGTACAAAATTGAGAAAGAGCTCAATAATGTGGAGCTAGTTCGTAAAATACGGCAAGGTAACTGGGACAAGGTAATTGTAAAAGTACCGATAGAGATGACCCGAGAGCAGGTGGTAGCACACTTGGCCGAAAAATTGGAGCCTTCTAAAGATGAAATACGAGAAGCCCTAAATGGGGATTGGATGCAACAGAATGGTTTTACTTCAGAAAATAGGTGGAGTGTCTTTTTACCTGATCACTATCATTTCAATTGGGCTACGCCAGCAGATAAGGTAGTAGGACGTTTTGTAGATGAATATACTTCCTTTTGGACAGCCAGTAGAAAACAAAAAGCGAGGGTACAAGGACTTACTACGAAAGAGGCGGTTGTGCTAGCCAGTATAGTAGATGGAGAGGCTATTCATATAGACGAGATGCCGATCATAGCAGGATTGTATCTCAATAGACTCAAGAAAGGGCAATTGCTGCAAAGCGACCCTACGGTACTTTATGTAGTAGGTAGAGAAGGCCGAAAGCGTGTACTCTACTCAGACTTACGTCAAGACCATCCGTACAATACCTACAAAACTATGGGCTTACCCCCCGGGCCACTGTTTGCCCCAGATAAGCGAGCCATTGACGCTGTACTCAATCCAGTAAAACACAAGTATATTTTTATGTGTGCACGGCCAGATGGGTCTTACCGACACAATTTTACGGCAAGCATAACCCAGCATAACCGCAATGCTGCTGCGTACCGCAGAAGTTTAGATAGGCGTGGAGTGAGGAGGTAGCTCGTTGATTCTAGTATGGTGCTGTCCGTCTTTCTATATTCTTAGCGTCTGCTTGTTACTGATTGGTTAATTCAACCTGCACTTATTCGACAGACATCACATCCTATGCGTTATGCACATCCACTTATTATGCTCAATTTAGAAAGCCAATGTTTATCTACAAGATAGAGGGACCATTTAGTAAATAAAAAATGCCCCAAGGAAACTTGGGGCATTTTTGTGTATGCTGTATGCTTGGTCTGTTTTAGAATCTGCGTCTACGTTTCGCACCGTGGCTACCGCTAGCACGGCTGCTACCGCCACCTCTGTGATCTTTGCCACCGCCGCTTCTAGGGCTTCTATCTCTATCGCCTCTGTTGCGGTCTCTACGATCGCCTCCTCCACCGCTAGGTTTTGGTGAACTTTCTTCAATGCTTACGTCTCTACCATTGTGCTCCATGTTTTTAGATGCGCGCTGTAGGTCTGCTGTATAGCCTTTTTCCATTTCAAAGAATGAGAACATCTTCATGATTTCAATTTGGCCTATTTCAGGTGATTTGCCCTCCATGTGGGAGTTGATCATACCCATTAGTATTTTCGGGTTGAAGCCATCTTTTTTACCTTGGTTGATAAAGTAACGCGTCATATTATCTGCCGTTTTGTGCTCTCTACGCTCACGTCTATCTCCGCCACGGTCTCCTCTATCGCCTCGGTCTCTTCGATTTCCTCTGTCGCTATCTCTATTGTTATCTCTTTCTCTGTTTCGCTCCCGCTCACGCTTGTCTGAGGTTTTGTTTAAGTCTGGAGCATCGCGGTAATATTCCAAGAATCGATTGAACTCGGTAGATACGATTTTCTTGATGACTTCTTCTTTACTCATTTCCTCAAATTTTTCATAAATCTGCGGGAGGAAGCTATCAATATGACTGTTGGCTATCTCTGTTTCTTTAATGTTGTCTATCAAGTTAAAGAGTTGCTTTTCGCAGATTTCTTTGCCATTAGGAATATCAACACGCTCAAATTTACGACCGATTTTTTTCTCCAAGTAGCGCAGTCTTTTCTCCTCGTTTCCGGTGAGTAAGGTAAGTGATATACCTTCATTTCCAGCTCTTCCTGTTCTACCACTACGGTGTACGTAAACAGCGTCTTCATCAGGCAATTTAAAGTTGATTACGTGAGTGAGCTCATTTACATCTAGACCACGAGCAGCTACGTCTGTTGCTACGAGTAGTTGTAATGAGCGATTACGGAATTTACCCATTACGTGATCACGTTGTGCCTGAGATAAATCGCCATGCAATGCGTCAGTGTTATATCCATCTTCGGATAGTCGCTCTGCCACTTCTTTGGTCTCTGCTCTTGTTCTGCAGAAAATAATACCATAGATATCTGGAGCAACATCTACCGCCCTTTTAAGGGCAGGATAACGGTCTCTGTTGTTTATCTTGTAGTAGAGGTGGGTTACACTGGTATTTGCTTCTTGCTTGCTGCCGGCAGATATTTCAAGCGGGTCAGTCATGTACTTTCTACTCAGTTTTACCATATCTGGTGGCATTGTAGCTGAGAAAAGAAGTGTTTGTTTCTCTTTTGGCGTATTGGCTAAGATTGCGTCTAGGTCTTCTGCAAAACCCATGCTTAGCATTTCGTCCGCTTCGTCTAAAACCAAAAATTCTACACCTTCGAGGTTCAAGCGATTTCGCTTAATAAGGTCCAGTGTACGACCTGGTGTACCTACTACTACGTCACAGCCACGCTCTATGTTGCGTATTTGGCTAGTGATATCTGCACCCCCATAAACGGCTACAACTTTAAAGCCAGGTATGTTTTTACTGTAACTCTTAATGTCTTGGGCTATTTGTAAACCAAGCTCTCGGGTAGGGCTCAAAACAATGCACTTTATACCTTTTTTGCTGGTGTCAATCTGGTTGAGGACCGGCAAACTAAACGCTGCAGTTTTTCCTGTACCGGTTTGTGCAAAAGCAATAAGATCCTGCTTCGATTCTAAAATTTTTGGTAGAGCAAGCTCTTGAATTTTTGTTGGATTGACATAACCCAACTCTTCTATGGCGCTTAAAATCTCTGATTTTAAGCCCATTTCTTTAAATGTACTCATTGTTATTCTATATGTTTAGTATAGCAATAGAGCACATTTCTAAATCCTTATTGGACCAAAGGATTTTGTTTTGACAGTGGTGCTCCGCTGCTAAAATTCGCTGCAAAGGTAATGAATAAGTTTATATGCAGGGCACTACACGTTTAAATCCAACGGTTTGGGTCTGTTTGTTGCTCTGCAAATTGAAGTTCTCACCTAAACTGTTTGAGGCTATTGACCCATTGTTAACCACTCACTAGCCTTTCGCAACATATAGCCGTTGCCATAGCAGCATTTAGGCTTTCTGTATGGCCATTGCCCGGAATGGTGATGGCTGTGTGCGATAGTTTCTCTAAAAGCTCCGGCTGTATACCATTGGCTTCGTTGCCTATCAGGAGTACTCCGTTCTCCCTTTTGGGTAATGTGCGTATATTTTCTCCATCCAAGAGTGTGGCAAAAACGCGTTTGCCTGCTAACAGCACATCCAACTCGCCTACTATTACATTTACTCTGAGGAAGGAGCCCATGGTGCTTTGTATCACCTTACTGTTGTACAGCTCCACAGTATCGCTGCTGCAGTAAAGGGTCGAAATACCGTACCAGTCTGCTATGCGTATGATTGTACCTAAATTGCCCGGATCATTGATACCATCCAAGGCTATTTGCCAGGCTGAGGGCTCTGATTCTCGATTGTGGAACTTAGCTATGGCCAGTATGCCTTGTGGGTTTTTGAGATGTGATATAGCAGCCAACTCAT
>CAJXIQ010000130.1 GCA_913054375.1 uncultured Bacteroidota bacterium | reverse complement strand
GAGTCCAAGCCGCATTGGCAGCTCCTCGCGTACTTCTTCCCCAAGCAGAAGTAGCAGTAATAATCGACGTAGATAAGTCGAATCACATGAACAAAAATGTACTGATTGAACACGTCATAGAACCAACATAAAACAAAATGCCATGAAGAAGATAGTTTTTACAGCCTTTTTTGGGTTGCTCATAATAAAGGGAAACGCACAAAGTGATATGGATGCATTGCGGTACTCCAATACGCCTACATTGGGCACTACTGCTAGGTCTATAGGTCTGGGTGGTGCTATTGGAGCACTAGGAGCAGACGTGTCAGCCGTTTTGGTAAATCCAGCAGGTTTGGCCCAGTTCAAAACAAGTCAGTTGAGCGTGTCATTTGGTACACATACCAGTCGTAATACAGCAAAGTATGCCGGATCAGGAGACAAAACTTCTTTTACATTCAATGGAGATATTCCAAATGTAAGCGTTGTATTTTCAGATAGAAGAATACAGCGAGAGAATCCAGCGAAGAACGGATGGGTCAATAGTAGTTTTATGTTGAGCTATAACCGTACTGCAGATTTCAATAGAAAGCTATCGTATCAATCCACTAGTCCAGTTAATTCTTTGACGGACTATGTCTCCGCCTATTCTAGAGGACTGAATGCCACAGAACTAGATGCCAACGATGAGCAGCTTGCACAAGGATTTTACTTCTTTGAAAATATGTTTTGGTACACCTTTCTCATAGATTCTGTGAGAAACAGGAATTATACATCTACTTACGATAAGGTAAATGGGATAGCTTCGCAAAAAGGAAATATAGCCACTCGCGGAGGCTCCGGAGAATTTAATATTGCCTATGCTGCCAACTATGAGCACAAAGTCTACTTTGGAGGTAGTGTGAATATTCATAACGTTACATTTACGGAAACCAACAAGTTTACAGAAGGGAATGAAGCTGAGATGATCGGCGGATGGGATAGTTATAGTTTTACCAGAAACTTGGAAACTTCGGGGTATGGTTTTAGCGGTAGACTAGGTGTCATTCTTAGGCCCAATAATAATTTACGCTTTGGTGCAACATTGCAGACGCCCACCAGATTGGTCCTTTCAGATGAGTACTCAGATGGGTTATTTGTGACCCGAAGTGATGGTACAACAGATGACCTAAGAACCATCGATAAAGAATTTAGTTATGAAGTAGTGACACCTGCCAGATTTAGCTTACAAGGCGCCTACATCTTTGGTAAGAAAGGCCTTATTACTGCGGAACTAGAGAGTATAGACTATAGTACAATGAATCTGTCCACGGACAACGATGATTTTGAAGAAATAAACTTTGGTATAGTAGATAGGTACAAGCCAGCAACCAATGTGAAAGTTGGAGCGGAGTATGTGATGAACTCATTCAGACTACGCAGTGGTTTTGCTTCGGTAGGTAATCCGCTAGTAGAAGGAGGAAGAAAGTCTCGCAAAATCGTCAGTGCAGGCTTTGGTATGCAAGAAAAAACGTGGGCATTTGATTTTGCCTTTTCTAGAGAATTACAAACAGATGAGTATTTGCCCTACCAAATAAATGGTGTAACAAGTCCTTCGGTAAAGAGTAGTTTCAGGAGCTCCCGCTTGATGCTGACGCTTAGCACTAAGTTCTAAGCCCAATTTATCCGTTTATTAGAATGGCTTAATGAGGTATACACTATTTTTGCTTGGTGCAAGACGAAGATGCGATAAACGTAGACTTATTGAAAAAGATGATGATGGGAGGTTTCTCATCTGATTCCTCGGGTTTTGTGCCCAAGAAGGATAAGACCTCTAGGCAAAAAGCTAAACGAAATGTAGAGATAGACTTACATTTTGATGTTGTCTTTCCGCAAGAGGGTAGTACACCTCATAATAAGCGACTGCCAATGCAACTAGAAGTGCTACAAGAGTTTATTGCAGATAGTAAGAAGAATAGTGTAACGATAGCCTACATTATCGTAGGCAAAGGTGAGGGGAAACTGAAATCTATGGTAAGCAGTGAACTCACGCGTCAAAAGATAAGG
Source organism: uncultured Bacteroidota bacterium (assembly GCA_913054375.1). Classification (GTDB taxonomy): domain Bacteria; phylum Bacteroidota; class Bacteroidia; order NS11-12g; family UBA9320; genus UBA9320. The sequence continues at coordinate 3,133 of CAJXIQ010000130.1, read as the reverse complement.
CACTCGCTGGTGGCAGATCCACCGTATTTTGGTAATGCCTTTAAAATTAGTTTCTAACTTTTTTTGAGCATCAATTCAATAGATGATCTACGACGTATATCGTTTGTATGTGTTATCGTGCTTGAGTCTACAAGCGTTTCATAAACTGTAGGTGCAAAGAGTTGATTTCATCAGACCTAGAAGAAGCAGAGATAGTTTTTTTTTGAAGTGTTAAGTAAGATGGATGCTTCCGGAGAAAATACCTATTTCATCAAGCCACATCGTCGTAGTTGGTAAATTTACCGTCATGCCAAAGATCTTCAATTTCGTAAAAATCACGAACATCTTTCTGAAAAACATGCACAACGACATTTACATAGTCTAGTAATACCCAGCGGTTTTCGTTTTGTCCTTCTCTACTGTTTGGGTTTTCTTTTAGCGCTTTTCGTGTTTCGTTTTCTACACTATCTGCTATTGCTTTTACTTGCCTATCACTATCGCCGTGGCACAAAATGAAATAGTCTGCAGCGGCTTCATTTATTTTAGATAAGTCAATTTTTACTACGTTCTTACCTTTTTTTTCTTGCATGCCTTTCACGATTACTTCTGCGAGTACGTCGGAGATCTTGGTGTTTTTTGCCATTTATTGCGATAACTTTGATGCAAAATTAGTTTAATCCATCAATACTCTATCTTCTTGGGGACCTACAATATAGAATTTTTAGCAGAAGTAGATTCTACCAACGCATACTTGCGTAAGAAAGCCGCTATGCACCTGCTGCCAGCAGAGTATGCAGTGAGTGCAAGCATGCAGTTGCGAGGGAAAGGCCAGCATGGCAAAGTCTGGGATAGTCAACCATATGTGAATGTGACGACAAGTTTTATCGTAAAAAACCCGGGTAAAATCAATGAGTTGAGTTGGATAAATAGCGCTGCGGCAATGGCCATAGTACAGGCGCTAGCTCACTATCGACTTACAAAGGCGTCTATAAAGTGGCCCAATGATGTATATGTAGGAGACAGAAAAATAGGTGGAATACTAACCGAGAATATCGTAGTAAATGGACAAGTAGCTACTTCGGTGGTTGGTATTGGAGTAAACGTGAATCAACTCAAATTTGGCAATTATGCTGCAACGAGTTTAGCTGCAGTCACAGGTGTAGAAACAGATATAACAGCATTTTTACATACCCTGTATGATTGTTTTTATGCTCAAATTATAAGGAGCAAGGAGGAGCTTCTGCACGCAGTAAACCAACGACTGTATAAAAAAGAGGAAAACGTAATCTTTGAGCATGAAGGGCGCACTATTACCTGTACCGTAAAGTGTCTACTTAAAAATGGTAATCTCGCAATAATGGACGGTAAACAGTGGTTAGAAATAGAACATCACAAGACAAAATGGATAAAATGAATCTGTGTATCGATATAGGGAATACAAGTACAAAAGCAGCAGCATATCAAGATGGTGAGTTGATCGCGTACCACAAACCATTTGGAGTAGAGCAGTTAAAAGAATATAAAGAGGAAGGAGCTCATATTTTGGTAAGTGCCAGCGGCGAGAATTCTGAAATTGAAGCATTTCTCACAGACGATGAGTACCTTACACACGCAGCACAGATTCCAATAGAAATAGATTACGCAACGCCACACACCTTGGGTAGAGACAGAATTGCTGCTGCCGTAGGTGCCTACGCCATAGACAATGAAGCCACTTGGATTATCATAGACTTGGGTACGTGTTTAACCATAGATTTGCTGCACAAAGGGGTTTATCTAGGAGGATTGATATCCCCTGGTGTACAGATGCGTTTTAAAGCGATGAATGAGTATACGGCAGGATTACCACTGGTTGAGCAAAACTATGAAATGATCTTTCCAGGCAAAACCACAGAGCATAGCCTGCAAGTGGGAGTGTGCCAGTCTATCGGTTATGAAATAGAAGGCTACATACGCCAAATGAACGAAGGGTATGCCGACATCAAAATTGTTCATTGCAGTAGTCTGCATTTGGATTTTGGTAAAGAGGTTAAAAATGAGATATTCGCACGCCCAAATCTAGTGGTAGAGGGACTAAATCACATCTTAGAATACAATGCAAAGAAATAAGTTATTACTACTCACGCTTGTGATGGTCGGTTCCCTGTACACAAAGGGACAAGCGGGTACAAGTTCACCCTATAGTATCTCTGGGTTAGGGGAGTTGAAAAGCAGAGCTTTTCTACAACACCAGGCAATGGGAGGCACTTCTGTTTCCCAAGTCAATAAAGGAGTATTCACGCCGGCAAATCCTGCTTCGTATGCCAATATAGATTTCACTGTATTTGGTGTTGGAGCGAGAGCATCGGTAGGAGAACTGAGATCTACTGACGAAAAGGCAAATACGAGCTCTGGGAATTTCAACCATTTTGCAATGGCATTCCCAATAGGGACCAAGCGGAAAATGGGAGTGAGTTTTGGTACAAATCAATATAGCGATGTAGGGTATAGTATTACGAATAATGTAAACATCGATACACCAAGTTATTATAATCTTTTTGGAGGCACAGGAGGAATATCTCGAGTATATGCCGGTTACGGAGTAGAGTTGTTTAAGAATTTCAAGCTTGGAGCAAATGTGAACTATAACTTTGGTAACATACAAAAAGTAAAGGCCACAGTTTATCCCAATACAAATAATGTATTGAGTTATAACGATGAACGATTTTTGGCCTACCGTGGAGTCGACTATACGTTGGGTGTGCAATATAGTGTACAGCAAAATAGGCAAAGTGAAGGTGTTGCCAAAAACGCTTGGTTGCATACGTTTGGAGCTGCTTTTCAAAGTGATTCGCGACTCAATGGGGTCGGCTATCGCTACTCAGAGACATTCTATGGTACCGCGTTTGAGAATGGTCAGTCATTTACGGTAGATACACTGCGGTTTGAAGACAATAAGCGAGATACAATGAGTAAGCCTGTTGGATTCACCCTAGGCTATACCCTATCCCAAGGGGATAAGTGGTCCGTAGCACTAGAGATGGAGCAGAACCAATGGTCTGATGTTACAGATAGCAAAACAGGTAGAACATTTTTTAACAATGTGCGTTATTCTGCAGGAATAAGTGTAGTGCCATCTCCGAAATACAATGAAAAAGGTGACTTCTTCAAAAAG
>CAJXIQ010000129.1 GCA_913054375.1 uncultured Bacteroidota bacterium | reverse complement strand
TCAGCCAAGTTTGATGTGAATACAATTGGCTTAGGGAATCATAAATATCGGTGGTTCAATAACGATATATATCCGACTTTTAGCTCAACACAAATAGCACTGAATATGGGATGGAGACAATCTTACTCTGAGCGGGTTAGTTTTTACGGTAGTGTAGGTTTTCAGTTATTTCTCAATAAAAAGTTAAGAAGAGTAGGCTCTCAGCAATACGTAAGGGAGTCAAATATAGAATATGATGGTGCGAGGGAAACAATAGAAATTTATACGTTTAGTAATGGTTTTGAGGGTGGCAATGTCCTTGTTAGAGCCGACGTCGGGACGTTTATACAGGTTTCTAAATTCTTGTTTATCGACTTGGGCCTTACTGCTCGAGGTGCTACAGATGTTATCAATGAGTTTCAGATAGAGTACACCAGTCTCTCAGAACCTGAGAAAAAAACAGCAACTCTTCGCACGGATGGAGTTGGTCTTATGCTGAATTTTGGTGTAAAATACCAGATAGCAAAGTTCTCCCAATAAAAGGTGTTAATAAACATAGTGCTGCCTAGCTTTATGTTTGCAAAGTCATATGAGCAAGTATCCTTCCGTAAAAGATCAAACTTATTTAAGTAACAAGGAGAAATGGCACCACATTATTTTTGGTGCAGATACTACAGAAGGTAGGCGATTCGATATCGGGTTGCTATGGGCTATACTAGCTAGTGTAGTCGTGATAATGATTGATAGTGTAGAGAGTGTCCACATAAAGTATGGATCAGAACTTCGGTATCTGGAGTACTTTTTTACGGCTATTTTTACGATCGAATATATGGCACGACTGTACGTAAGTCACGACAAGAAAAAGTACGCCAAAAGCGGTTGGGGACTTTTGGATTTAATCAGTACTCTACCTACATATTTGGGCTTGTTTTTTCATGGGCCACAGTTTTTTAGTGTATTCCGTACATTTAGACTTCTACGTATCTTTAGGGTATTACGGCTGACCAGCTTCATGGGTGAAGCCCAAAATATGGGAAAAGCACTGAAAAGAAGTGGGGCTAAGATTACGGTGTTTTTCGGAGTGGTACTTATAGTCGTGGTGGTAATGGGTACGGTCATGTATCTGCTTGAGCCTCCAGAAGCAGGGTTTACAAGTATTCCACGCAGTATATACTGGGCTATAGTTACGCTCACTACAGTTGGGTATGGTGATATTGCACCGGTAACGGCACTGGGTCAATTTTTAAGTGCGGTCCTCATGATACTGGGTTATGCAGTCATAGCAGTACCCACGGGAATAGTAAGTGTAGAAATGTCTCAAACCAATGAGCAAATTATTTGTTCTCAATGCAACAACATAGAAAAGGATGCAACATCCAAATATTGCAGAAAATGCGGGAACAAGCTAAAAATGTAGAAGACTATTATGTGAATGAGGACGGGTACACTGTCTTTACAGAAGCCTTCCATCTCAAGAGGGGTACGTGTTGTGGCAATAAGTGCAAACATTGTCCTTTTGAACATGAGAATGTCCCAGTGCAATAGCAATTTTCCGGTTGGTTTGCCCAAAATTAGCTAAACTTGACACTTTCAGATGGCTGAATGCTACTTATTATCTTTACCGGTATGTAGGTAAACACAAAACAAACAGCCAAAGCACCTAAATTGATAAGCACCAAATACGCTGAAGGCAGAGTAAAAGGTACAGCGTCCATGTAATAGGTATCAGCATCTAGTCCTATCAAGTTATACTCTACCTGAAGGTAAGCACCGCCTAACGCTACAGCGTTACCAACCAATAAACCACCAAGGAGTATGAACAACCCTTGCCAATGAAAAATACCCATAATCTTTCGAGACGAAGAGCCCATTGATTTGAGTAGTCCTATCATAGGGATACGATCTATTATCAAAATAAGTAGAACGGTAATAATATTGATAATCGCTACGATAAACATCAACACAATTATTACAATCACATTATTATCTACTATATCTAGCCATTGAAACATAACAGGATAGAGTTCTTCTACAGAACTGATAGCGTAGTTGTAGTCTAAAAGAGGACTTATTTTTCCTTGAGCATAGGCCGTTTTAGTGTAGTCAGCTATTCGCACTTCATATCCGCCAGCTTTGGTATATGCGGTTTTGTAATCGCTCGTTACTATTCTTTGGATACTTCGTAGGTGGGCAATTGCAAAATATTTATCAAATTCTTGTAGTCCCGTGTTAAATATACCGACCACCTTTGGTTTTCGTCTACGAACATCTGTATTATCGAGAAAATACAGATTTAACTTATCTCCTGTATCTACATCCATAATACCCGCAGTATATTCCGAAAGCATTATGTGGTAACTATCTGCGGTGTCTGTGTAATGCGGGATCTTACCTCGTTTCAGGTGTTTCTGGTAAAAAGAAAAATCATAATTGGCAGGTACAGCCTTGAGCACAATGCCCTCAAGAGTAGAGTCGGACTTTAAGATACCTTGTTTGCGAATAAACGGGAATATGGTTTCAACACCCGGAATATTTTTAGCTGCGGCTACAAAAGCACTATCTACAGAAAAAAGATTAGACTCACTGCCGTCTGCCAACTGATAGCGGGAGATACTAATGTCTCCTGCATAGCCGCTTACCTTGTCCCTTATTTCTTTTTTGAAGCCAAGTAAAATGCCAAAAGCTAAGATCACCACACATATGCTGATACTTACCGCTGCTATGGCCAATACAGTGATCGATTTAGTAAACGATTGTTGTTTACTAAAGCTCAGTTTCTTTGCTATGTAGTAGCCTAATTGCATACTTTTGACCCTGCAAGATTATAAACTTATATGAAGAAATCGGTATTTATTACACTTTTGATGGTAATTTTTATTGCCTGCAAGTCATCTGACCATGGCAGCATAAAAAGACAGCAAGCAACAGTGCAGGGAACTACTGCAGGTAAGATGATATTGGGTGCAGAGCAATTAGACCAATACTTAGCATTACTTGACGGGAAACGAGTAGCCACAGTTGTCAATCAGACATCTACCATAGGAGAAACACACCTAGTAGATACACTGCGGTCTTTGGGAGTAAATATTGTGAAAGTTTTTGCCCCAGAGCATGGTTTTAGGGGGAATCATAGTGCAGGTGCATTTGTCAATAATGGTAAAGACATCAAAACAGGCCTTTCCGTAGTTTCTCTGTACGGTAAGAATAAGAAGCCAAATGCACAGATGCTGGAAGACGTGGATGTGGTGGTATTTGATATACAAGATGTAGGAGTACGATTTTATACTTATATATCTACGATGCACTATGTTATGGAAGCTTGCGCAGAGCAAGGTAAGAAAGTAGTGGTATTAGACAGACCTAACCCCAATGGATTTTATGTAGACGGACCCATCTTACAGCCAGAATACGAGTCTTTTATAGGGATGCATCCCATCCCTGTAGTACATGGTCTCACAGTGGGAGAGCTTGCTGGTATGATCAACGGAGAGAAATGGTTGAAAGGAGAAGTGTCGTGTGATGTAACGGTTGTGCCATGTGCGAACTACACGCACGATAGTATGTATCTGTTGCCTATAAAACCAAGTCCCAATTTGCCGAATATGAATGCCGTGTACTTGTATCCCTATCTGGGTATGTTTGAAGGTACTAATGTAAGTGTAGGTAGAGGAACAGATGAGCCGTTTCAGGTGGTTGGTAGACCGGGGTTTCAAAGTGGATTTGCTTTTAAACCACGAAGTATACCAGGCACGTCGGATCATCCTAAATATGAAAACGAAATTTGTACGGGTATGCGGATAGATGATGTAGCAAATGGTGATTTATTTACTAATCCCAGGATGAAACTCGATTGGTTGATACTTTTTTACCAAAGTAATAAGGAAGAAAATGGTCCCTATTTCAAGTCTTTTTTCTACAAACTGGCAGGCAACAAAACGCTTCGAGATCAGGTAGAGAAAGGGATGAGCACGGAAGATATATATAAAAGTTGGGAGCCAGATTTGGTAAAATACAAGGAGATGAGAAAAAAATATCTTTTGTATCCCTAAGTGTTGTATAAATAAAATATTAGATACATCTTTGCAGCCCTAAAAAAGAGAGGTATGTCTAGAGTTTGTGATTTAACAGGTAAGAAAGCGATGAGCGGGAACAATGTTTCTCACTCTAAGAGAAGAACGAAAAGAAGATTTTATCCAAATCTTCAAACGAAAAAATTCTATCTGCCTGAGCAAGATGAGTGGATTACGTTAAAAGTAAGTACGTCTGCGTTGAAAACGATCAACAAGAAAGGAATAAGTGCTTGTCTAAACAGTTTGTTGAAAAACGGAAAAATATAAGTAAGGAATGGCAAAGAAAGGTAACAGAGTACAAGTAATCTTAGAGTGCACAGAACAAAAAGGATCTGGTGTGCCAGGGATGTCTAGATACATCACTACAAAAAATAAGAGAAATACAACTGAGCGAATTGAATTGAAAAAATACAATAAGTTCATGAAAAAAGTAACTGTACATAAAGAGATAAAATAACATGGCAAAGAAAGTAGTAGCAACCCTAAAGAAAGCTGGTTCTGGTAGAGACTGGGCCAAAGTTATTAAATGTGTAAAGTCTCCAAAAACAGGAGCTTATTCGTTTAGAGAAGAAATGATGCCTACAGAATCTGTGAAAGACGCGTTGGCTAAGTAGTAGCATCTTTTCAATAAAATTTAAAAAAGATTAAGCTTCCTTCTTTATAGAGGAAGCTTTTTTGTTTATATAACCATGGGATTATTAGATTTTTTCAAGAAAAAACCTACCGAAGAACAAAAAGAGAAGCTCGACCAAGGCTTAGAGCATACCCGTAGCTCTCTGTTTGGCAAGTTATCCAAAGCAGTAGCAGGTAAAAGTAGAGTAGATGACGATTTCCTTGATGAGTTAGAAGAAGTGCTTATTTCATCTGACGTAGGAGTAGCCACTACCATAAAAATCATTGAGCGAATTGAAACGCGTGTTTCCAAAGATAAGTATTTGGGAGAGGGTGAGTTGAATAAGATGCTTAAGGAAGAGATTGTAAACCTCGTAGCAATGAACGAGCTGCCGGTGAAAAATACCACCGTAAAACCATATGTTATTATGGTGGTAGGTGTAAATGGTGTCGGTAAGACTACTACCATCGGTAAACTGTCAAATATGTTCAAGGCTCAAGGG
>CAJXIQ010000128.1 GCA_913054375.1 uncultured Bacteroidota bacterium | reverse complement strand
GGCAAGCTTCAGCTGGCCTACGCACTTGCGCAATATTTATACTGCTCCAATAGGCAAGAAACAGACTCTTGTGGAGTATGCAGTAGTTGTCGTAAAATAGACAGCCATACACATCCGGATGTACACTATTCCTATCCTGTAACCAATCCTGGAACGTCTACCAAGAAGCCAATTAGTACAGACTATATAGAGCAATGGCGGACCTTTAACAAAGAGAAAGCATTTTTTAATATATCAGATTGGGTAGGTGCAATAGCCAAAGACGAGAATAAACAGCCCAACATATATAGGGAAGAAACCAGAAGTATAATTTCTAAACTTTCACTAAAACCCTACGAAGGAGAGGCCAAAACCCTGATAATCTGGATGCCTGAATATTTAAAAAATGAGAGCAATGTCCTACTCAAACTTATAGAAGAGCCACCCCAAAAAACATATTTCATCCTTGTAGCTGAAGACAGTGATGAGCTACTAACTACCATTACCAGTAGAACGCAGCTTGTAAAAGTGCCGCAGTACACCCAAGAGGAGACCATCAAATTCCTCAAAGAAAAATATAAACTAGAAACCACAAAAGCAGAACAGCTAGGCTATCTAGCTGAGGGCAATTTTCGTAAGGCGAATGAACTTGTAGAAAGTGTAGAGGATAACTACGGCAGTATTTTTAGAGACTGGATGGTAGCTTGCTATACCAATAACCTCATAAAATCGTATGAAATAGCCGATAGTATTACAAAGCAAGGAAGAGTACAATCTCAATTATTTCTTACCAATGGCCTTTCTATATTGCGTGAGAGCCTACTCTATAAAACCATAGATGGATACCAAATAAAAGCGGAACAGGAGCAGCAAGATTTTATCAAAAAGTTTAGCAAAACCCTAAATGCCTCGTGTATAGAAAAAAGCTACGAACAAATAAATGAGGTCATTTATCATATAAAAAGAAATGCAAATGGACGTCTTGCTTTATTTCACCTTAGCCTAAATTTAAGATACAACTTTGTACGTAAATAGATGATAAACAATCAGATAGAAAAAATATTAATACTCGCTCCACATACAGACGATGGAGAATTTGGTTGTGGGGCAAGCATACACAAATGGATACAACAAGGCAAGACTGTCTACTATGCTACTTTCTCAGCTTGCAAACAGTCTGTACTTCCTGAGTTTCCTGAAGATGTCCTCATCACGGAGGTAAAAGCCGCAACGAAGGTACTTGGTATAGTACCTGAAAATCTACTATTGTTTGATTACGAAGTAAGGACGTTCAACTACCATCGACAAGAAATTCTAGACGACCTCATACAACTCAGAGAGAAAATTAAACCAGACTTAGTAGTAATGCCATCTCTGAATGATATACACCAAGATCATAAAACGATCGCAGAAGAAGGGTTACGAGCATTCAAGTTCTTTAGTATACTAAGCTACGAAATGCCTTGGAATAACCTGGTATTCAATACCACATGTTTCAATACGCTCCAAGAAGCAGACGTAGACAAAAAAATAGAAGCACTAAAAGAATATAAGTCCCAATCTCACAGACCTTACAGCAATCCTACATTTATAAAAGGCCTAGCACTAAGCAGAGGTATTCAAGTAAATGCTCCTTTTGCAGAGGTATTCGAAGTAGTGCGATGGAAGCTATAAAACGTATACTGATAACTGGTGGCGGTGCTCCTGGAGCCCCTGGCATATTAAAATCTATTGCTAAAGAAGCGCCAGAGTTGACTATTTACGCTTGTGATACTCAGCCAGAAACGGCTGGCAAACTCCTCGCAAATGGTTACTTTACCGTACCATTAGGAACAGCACCCAATTTTGTAGAAATACTCCTAGCCAAATGCGTAGAACACAGAATACAAGCGGTGCTACCTATTACCACTAGAGAATTGGAACCGCTCAGTAAGGCAAGATCGAAGTTTGCGCAAGCTGGCATTCACCTGATAGTAAGCGAGAGTAAAAACCTCGATATTGCCAATGATAAAGGCAAACTGTATACTCACTTATCACAGCATTCTATTCCTGTTCCTGCCTTTGGTATTGCAAACACCTATGCAGCCTATGAGGAGATAAAACAAGCGCTTAAAAAAGACCACAAGAGATTCATTATAAAACCCTGCAAAGCAAACGGTAGTCGCGGTTTTAGAATAGTAGATAGCAGTGTAGACAAGCACGACTTACTGTTTAATCATAAGCCAAGTAGTACGTACATCTCTGAAGAAGAGTTAGACCAGACATTACACCAACCATTTCCTCCACTGCTCGTATCTGAGTACCTCCCAGGAGACGAGTATACCGTAGATTGCTTGGTACAGGATGGTGTACCTCAACTCATCATACCACGCAGAAGAGACAAAATGAATGCAGGCATTAGTGTAGCTGGAGAGATCGTGAATAACACAGAAATCATCGCCTATTGTACTGATATTTTAGCTACGCTCAAGCTACATGGTCCTATAGGAATACAAGTAAAGTATAGTGCAAATAATACACCACTAATCGTAGAAATTAATCCACGCATTCAAGGCACCACCGTAGCATTGATGGGTGCAGGAATTAATATCCCGCTACTCAGCATTACCAACGGACTACAATCAAAATCACTAAACGAAACTCCCATCAAATGGGGCACCCGATTCATTAGACACTACGAAGAGCTATATTTCTGATTCTTTTCCTTTTTTTAAGATATATTTGACCATTTCGTATCTATACGTTACGAAATGGTACAATTAGAGACCTATACAGTCTTTATTTACCTTCAGAAAATGATAAACACGATTAGCAAGATATAGAAATGGGATGCGGAAGTTGCGGAAATAATAATGGGAGTCACAGCCCGGGATGTGGCAATAATGGCAGTTGCTCCACGGGCAGTTGCAACAAATTAAACGTATATAATTGGCTGACAGATGTAGTACTCCCAGAGGACTATGAGCCTTTCAATATTGTAGAAGTACGTTTCAAAGGAAGTAAAAAACAGTTTTATAGAAATGTAAATCACCTAGAGCTCTTCACTGGACAAAAAGTAATAGTAGACTCCGATATAGGATATGATGTAGGAGAAATATCTCTTGCAGGCGAATTGGTAAAACTACACCTCAAAAAATATGGTGTAGAAGAAGACAATAGTGAGATGCGTAACATTCGCAGTCTAGCAACAGAGGAACAAATTACCAAATATGATCACTTCAAGAGTTTAGAACAAAAAACACTTGAAGAGGCTCGTACAATAGCTCTTCAGCTTCGCTTAAAAATGAAAATCAGCGATATCGAATTTCAAGGCGACGGCAAAAAAGTGACATTTTACTACACATCAGAAGGTCGTGTAGATTTCCGAGAATTGATACGTCGTTATGCTTCTTCTTTCAAAAGTAGAATACAAATGCTACAGGTAAGCTACCGTGAGGAGGCCTCAAGGCTTGGAGGTATAGGATCATGCGGCAGAGAGCTTTGCTGCAGTACCTGGCTGACAGACTATAAAGTGGTAAGTATGGGCGCTCCAAAAACACAAAATTTGAGTATCAACATGCTGAAGCTAAGTGGACAATGTGGTAGACTAAAATGCTGCTTAAATTACGAGCTTGAGCTATACCATGAAGTGCTGAAAGAATTCCCAAATGAGAAAGTAAAACTAAAAACAGAGTCTGGTTTAGCTAGTCTTCGAAAAATAGATATCCTAAAAGGGACCGCCTGGTACTGCTACGAGAAAAGTTTTGACTGGATACCCGTAAACGTAAACAGGGTAAATGAGATAATTGCGCTTAATAAAGCAGGTAAAACTCCAGCAACGTTGAGCGACACAGCACTTGGTGCCGAGGTAGCCTTCAAAACACTTGAATTCAAGGATGATCTACTCGGAGATACGGACCTTACCCGTATGGACGATAAGAACAAACGTAGTGGGAACAGAAATAAATCTAAAGGAGGTAACCGCAACAATCGCGGGAGCAACTCGAGTAATAAGAACCGTAACAACCCAAATGCAAAGAGCCACAAGCGGGGAACAGATAAACCAGCAGGAAATGAACCTAAAGGTGACCGATCAGCTAATCCTCGAAAGAAGCCTAACCGCAAGCCTAATCCAAACCGTAAACCAAAAGGCAATAACGACGCACCAAAACCGGATAACAAGGGATAATGCAAGAAAGGCACTCCAATAGAAAAAGATATTTTGATGAGCAGGGACTAACAACAGCCAAGTATGTTATTCCTTATATCTCAGATCTTATTGCCATCACACCTAAGACTACCGTACTAGAGATAGGTTGTGGTGAGGCAGGAAATCTCAAACCATTTTTGGATATGGGATGTAGGTGTGTAGGTATAGACATCTCAGAGGGCAGAATAGAAAACGGAAAGAAATTTTTTGCAGATCATCCACATTTTGATAACCTAGAGCTCATTGCTGAGGATATATACGATACAGTAAGTCCAGAGGAATTTGACATAATTATAAGCAGAGATGTAATAGAGCACATCCCAAACCAAGAACTATTTATGGCTAGATGCCGCGACTTTATGAAACCAGATGGCATCTATTTCATAGGTTTCCCACCGTGGCACAATCCTTTTGGAGGACACCAACAACTTTTAAAACACAAGCTCTTCTCCAAGCTCCCGTATTTTCACATCATTCCCAGAGGAATGTATAAAGGTCTACTAAATCTCATAGGTGAGTCTGAAACCAAAATAAATGGCATGCTCGAAATCTATGATACGCGTATCACTATCGATAGATTGAACAAGATCTTAAAGGATAACAACTACTCGGTACTCAAGAAAACAATGTGGCTTTTCAATCCAAATTACGAAACCAAGTTTGGGCTAAAACCCCGTAAACAAATTGGAATACTGTCTGGAATACCGTTTTTAAGAAACTTCTTTGTGACTGCTGGCTACTATGTAGTGAGGGCAGACAAATAATAGCGGGGCAAAAACTCTTGGATTGAATCAAGCTTAGTCCTCTGCTTGTGGCAAACCTCAGTATGCATCATATTTACTAATTTTCGAGTTTTACTCTATTTCGAATAGATCGCGCCAGCGTCATCTCGTCTGCATATTCCAATTCTCCACCTACAGATATTCCTTTGCTCAGTGTACTCACACCAACCCCTTGTTCACGCAGCTTTTTTGCAATATAGTACTCTGTAGTATCTCCTTCC
>CAJXIQ010000127.1 GCA_913054375.1 uncultured Bacteroidota bacterium | reverse complement strand
TCCACTCTAACCTACTTTGCAATGTGTTTTCCGTAGGTTTACTACTCAGAGTGGGTTCTTCTATTTGCAATTGTCTGTAAACAGAACTCAACTCTACAGACTGCTTACTTTTAGACATATACTTACTTGCAAAGGAAAAGTCTCGACCAGTAGTAGCAGCACTGTAACCGTTATTTTGGGGAGATTCATCTTTCCGTTGATTGGCACTGAGACTGTAGCTAATCCTATTGCTATCACCGTTTCGAATAAATGCATTGTACGATGTGAAACCATACGATTGTGCCAATAATGAATCTCGTTCGAAGGAACTTTGTTCTTTTACAAAACCAAAACCCACATTTATCTTTTGAAAAAATGAACGTGAAATGGTTGATGTAAAACTATAGTATAGGTTGTTGAGCTCAGTAGAATCTTCAGCGGTGTTACTCTGAAGCAATTCTAAGTTATTTGCTATCGTAGCCCCATTCCATTGAAAAGCAGACCGTGTAAGGTTACTAAAACCTAAATAGTTTCCTGGCCGAATAAAGGTAGATGACTTGTTATTAATATAATTACTTAAACTCTTTTGTATACCAATAGTGGCATTAGCTATGTGCTCATAGCTCGGTAATTTAGAAGCAAGAGCAAGCGGATTGCTGAGTACCTTGTTCCACTGCCGATCGAACTCTAATCCACGGTAGCGTTCTACATTGTTGAACCCTCCGCTTACTAACTCATAATCGATGTCAATATTCATTTTCCAAATACTGTCTTTCAGCATACGCTCTGTCGTTTGAAAAAGCTTTAAACCAAAACCGCCATTGTCTCCATCATCCGTACCTGAGAAAGTATTTTGGTCCAAAGAACTTATAGCGTATTCTATACCTCTTTTACCATTTTCATGTTCTTGTACCAAACCAACATTTAGAATATTCAATCGCTGAGGAGCAATAAGGACCTCTACAGGAGCATAATCGCCCATACCCTCTCCAACATACTCAAACACTTTACCATTGGCAGCAGTCTGTGCTTGGGAATAGCTACCGTTCATGATGCCCACATTGGTAAAAAACACCTCATAAAAGGTATCTTTTGCTTCTGGGTTTCCTGCATATACATAGACTGTATTTCCCGCCACCTTCGTTTTTGTATACATAATCCTATCTGGATTGTATATCGCTTGCTCTCGCACGTTTTCAAATAAGACATTCCCATCTCCAGAATTAATTAACGCTTCTTTCTTACCCGAGCTATCGCTCAAGTCTTGCTGAAAGTCTTGCGATTTGAGGTCCATTTCATTGAACCCATTTACATATAAGGTAAACCCTCCTTTACTTACTGCCGCACCAGCATGGGCAACGGTACGACCATAGTTTCTATCGCTGTATTGAAACTCTGCTACTATCCTACTGTAGCGGGTTATTAATATTCGTGGGGTAAACGTTATTTCACCGGTATTGTAGTTTATGACATAATCATTGTCTTCTCCTCTAGAAAGCTGTTTTCCATCCAAGTAAACATTCTCAGTTCCTGCTATAATAATAATGAACAGCTCGCCGTTTTCTCCATTCAGTCGATACGGACCACTATTGCCCTCTATCCCAGCTATTTGATTACGGGCGAAACGACCTCGAGAGATTGCCGCCTCAAAATCTGTATTGACTTTCCAACCATCCAATTCTCGGGCATTCTGAACCTGTACCCCACGTGATTTTTTGTAGTAATTGATAAAGTAAGAATGGGAAGGCCTTTCCATCAAAAAATCCCCTACGGTTACTGTTGCACTATCCTTTTTTAGTGTAATATACACTTGATCAAAATCTTGAATTTGCTGTGTGTTTCCTTCTGGTTGTATCGGATTATTTTCATCACTAATTACGGCCAAAACCTCTACATCATTGGCTAGCATCCCGTTTAGGCGTAGATTCAAATTGGAATTCACTACGACGTCTTGAGCATTGCCAAAACCAATACCACGTGACACATTCCCAGCAGTATTCAACTCACCATATGTTGAACCTATACGCTTTTTGTCCGGCACATATGCAAACGGATTTTCTTCATTGATTTGTTTGATGACTCGAATGTCCTTCTTGTGATAAGAAAGCCTAAAATCGAGCGTTCTATAAATCAGTGAAATCGAATCGGGAGGAACGGTTGTCTTCCACAAGAGTCTGTTTGTAGTGATCTCATAATCTTGCCCAGACTTATAGTCTATAACGAAAGCACTGTTTTCCACTACAAATTTATCTGTAAAACGAATGGTGTCTCCGTCTACAGGAAGGACTCTTACCGTATCTAAGGTAGAAAGCTGCCCAAAACAATGAAGAATACAGGACAAGGCGAATATGGTGAAACTATTTCTCACGCGTTGCTTACACAAAGTAACGCCATAAGGCGTAAATTGGTATGTTTAGAAGAGAATGCTATCAAGCTAATTTATTACACGTCTACCAAATCGGCATCTGTATCTCCTGTTTTTGAAGTTCCTTCTCCATTTTTTATAAGTCCATATGACATATAAATACTGGTTATGATGACTACCCACAGGATTATTCCCGGTTGAAATATATCTGAAGTAAGCTCTGCAGGAATACTATAAAAGAGTAAAATGGTTATTAAACCCCGTGGAGCAACATACTCTACAACAGCAGTCACCTCCTTGGCCAACCACTTTAACAATAATATCCTACCAAGTAAGATACCGATAAATGCCATAAGACTAATAATAAGCACCTCTACGTCTACCAAAGATCCTAAATCTATAGTAATACCAAACACAATAAAGAAGAACGTTCGCAAGACAAATGCCGTTTCTCTGCTGATGATATGAAAATCTTTTTCCATCTTGATGAACTCCATACGTGACATTAGGTTTTTCAATGGACCCCTAAATACAAGGTGGTGGTTTTTGAGGATAAGACCGAACACAAGGATAAGTACTAGCGGACTAAGATGTATCATCTTACCCAATGCATAAATCAGAATCAGAATAGAGATAAAAAAGAAGAGCTTCACCTTTGCATTCAGGAACTTGAATAGCAATACCAAACCCACACCTAAAAGCAATGATACTAGGACAGTGAGCAATACTTCTACCGAAAATTCGCGCAGAGAACTTCCTACCTCATTACTCTGGAGGATACTTACAATGAGATTGAAAACCATAATACCAATGATATCTGAAATACAACTTTCATAAATTAATAACTCTTTGTCATATTCCAATAAGGTAGTAACACTGGGTATCACTATAGCACTACTTATTACGGCAAGTGGTGTAGCATATAAAATAGACGCCTCTACGGTCATTTTCAATAAAAAATGAAAAATTGGAGCAATAATCAGAATACTCCCAGCAATGCCAAATATACCTAAGAGCGTAGCTTTGAAGATGAGTGGTTTCTTTTCTTTAGAAAGCTCTAGATCCAGAGCCCCTTCCAAGACAATCATGATAAGGCCTACCGTTCCAAGTACTTTTAAGTAAGGAAAAAAATTTACATTATACTCTGGGTAAAAATTAAGGAACTGGCCCAAACCTACTCCAGCAACTATGAGCATAAGTACGGAGGGAATATTTGTACGCTTGGCTATCTCACTAAAAAAGTAAGAGAGCACAATGCAAACACTTAACGATACGATGATAATGTTGTAATCCATTGGCACAAAGATAGCCGCACGGTAAAAACTATAGTATCAATTGATGAAAATAGCACTCATATAGTTATACTATTCTGTGATAACGACAGACATTGCTTGTTCCAGTGCTCCACTATGGTAGAGCACGTAGACAGATGTTTTTTTTCAACACAATAAAACTTACACAAGAGACTGGCCGTCCATATCCTTCGGTACACTCACACCCAGCAAGTCTAGCACTGTGGGTGCTATATCTGCTAACTTCCCATCTGCAACGGTTTTCTTGTCTTTATCGAGCAGGTAAATAGGCACAAGGTTCGTGGTATGTGCAGTATTCGGAGAACCATCTTCATTTACAGCCATATCTGCATTGCCGTGGTCTGCTATAACAATGACACTGTAGCCTTCCTTTTGTGCATACTGAGTTATTGCTTCCGCACACGCATCCACGGTTTCACACGCTTTGGTTATGGCATCAAATACGCCTGTGTGCCCAACCATATCAGGGTTGGCATAGTTTACACATACGAAATCGTAAGACTGCTTTCGCATCGCAAGCATTACGTTCTCCGTAAGCTGTATTGCACTCATCTCTGGTTGCAAATCATACGTAGCTACTTTGGGGGAGCTTGCCATGGTTCTATCTTCTCCATCAAAAGGCTCTTCTCTACCCCCATTGAAGAAGAATGTCACGTGTGGGTATTTTTCCGTTTCTGCAGCTCGCAACTGCTTCTTACCGTTGGCAGATAGCACCTCTCCTAGTGTATTGGTTAGATCCTGGCTATCAAAGAGCACATCAACATCGCGGTATGTTTTATCGTACTCGGTCATTGTAAAATAATTAATATCCACTGTTTCCATACCAAAGTCTGGCATAGACTGTTGTGTTAGCACTGTGCTAATTTGTCTACCTCTGTCTGTTCTGAAGTTAAAACACAATACAATATCATCCTCTTTTATAGGTGTATCATTGAGTATAATCGGTTGGATAAACTCATCACTCACACCCTTATCATAGCTAGATTGTAAGGCTTCTTTGTAGCTTCTAGCCTTTTCTCCTTGACCATGCACCATTGCATTGTAGGCTAGCTGTGTACGTTCCCATCGCTTGTCTCTGTCCATCGCGTAATACCTACCGCACACAGAGGCTAGCGTTGCTTGGCCAAAACCATCTGCTTCTACTACCTCATCTATGTATCCAATACCATTGTGAGGATCGGTATCTCTACCATCTGTGAAGGCATGTATGTAGACTCTATCATCTAATCCAAGGGAGGCAAAGGTTTTGTTCAAAGCATTAAGGTGATCTATGCTGCTGTGCACACCACCATCACTTACCAAACCCATCAAGTGTATATTTCGAGAAGGTTTGTCTTTGGCCAACTGAAGCAATTTTTGGAAATTTTGCCTTTCCAAAAATTTGTCTTCCTCAAAAGCCTTGTTGATACGCACGAGCATTTGCCAAACCACTCTGCCCGCCCCTATATTCATATGACCAACCTCAGAGTTCCCCATTTGTCCAGAAGGTAAACCAACATTCTCTCCATACGTTTTTAGGGTAGCACT